>JBDNAP010000504.1:0-2902 GCA_039768325.1 Thiogranum sp. | reverse complement strand
TTGAGAGAAGCCATTAGCTATGATGTTAGCGTGGTTGCTTGCCTGGGACGTGAATGCCACATCGACCTGACTACTGTTGTGCTCACGTACCGTAAAATAGGCGATAATGGAAACCGCGACACCAAAAATAAGCGCTAAAACGGGTGGTGCATACCCCCGCATAGGGTCACTGTTTACCATGGCCGCAGATCCGTAGTCCGCACATCTCTTTCAAGAACATCCAAACGATACCTCAATTTCAGACCTCCTGATCTCTCCCCATATTTCTACGACAACCGCAGTGCGGTGAAACCCGCATAGCTACTGGGATTTGCGGATTTAATCGACGTAAAGCACAACCCTCAGTTGTATCATCGGTGGGATTTTGACACGATACCGTTTCATACCTAGCAGGGCGCCACGTGCCTGTCATAACAAAGATACCCGTGCGGAGATAAACCACCGATGCCGCAAATGCACTTACCTTTTTACCCCGAGGGAGTGAAACATATTACGTCGGAATTGGCCTTTGAAAAGAAAGATGGTCAGGTCACCTATTTCAATGGCCACATGCCTGTGTTTGTCCATGCTGAAGATGACATTCGAACCTTTCGCATGATTACTGCCCAGTTCTGTGTCAATGGCAACGCCAAACAGGCCGATATCGCTCGCGCCTTTGGCGTGACCTTGATCAGTATCAAGCGGGCGGTGAAGCGCTATCGAGAGCAGGGAGTCGAAGGGTTTTATGCGGAGCCGAAGCGGCGTGGTGCGGCGGTGCTAACCGAGGCGGTATTGGCAGAAGTTCAAGGACTGCTCGATGAAGGTTTGGAGGTAACCGATGTTGCCCAGCGCCTTGAGTTGAAACGCGATACGCTGGCCAAGGCGATACGTGCCGGGCGGTTACACAAACCCGTTAAAAAAAAGACGTCGGCGAGCCAGGGGTCGAGTTGCCCCTAAGTACCAAGAGCCAACGCAGCATTGAGGACAGTGAGGCGCTCATGGGCATGGGGGCCAGCAACGTGCTGGAGCGAGTCGCGGCCAGCTTAGGGGACCTCACGGCGGCGGCACCGGTCTTTCAGCCAGTGTTGGACGTATCTAATGGGGGTGTTCTTTTCGCCCTACCGGCACTTCTGGCGGTGGGCCTGCTGAGTCACGCCAGTCGATATTTCCAGTTACCCAAAGGCTACTATGGCTTGGAGAGCATCTTTCTGGTGCTGGCCTTCATGGCTCTGGCGCGGCTGAAATCGATTGAGCGATTGCGCTACTGTGCGCCGGGGGAATGGGGCAAACTGCTGGGCCTGGACCGGATCCCGGAGGCGCGCACGCTACGCAACAAACTCGCGCTGCTTGCCGGGCAGAACCAGGCGGCGTGTTGGAGTGCCGAGCTGTGCGCCGAATGGATGGGTGCGGAGGCGGATAGTGCAGCGGTGTTATACGTCGACGGGCATGTGCGTGTCTACCACGGTGATCAAACCAAACTGCCGCGCCACTATGTTGCCCGTCAGAGGCTGTGTTTACGCGCCACCACCGACTACTGGGTCAATGCCATGGATGGACAGCCGTTTTTCCTGATCAACCAGGCGGTTGATCCAGGGCTGCTCAAGGTGCTGGACAGCGAGATTGTGCCGCGCCTGGAAAGGGAAGTGCCCCGCCAACCTACCCTCGAGCAATTGGAGGCGGACCCACTGTTGCATCGTTTCACGCTGGTCTTTGACCGCGAAGGTTACAGTCCGGAGTTTTTTCTGAAGATGAAGCAGAGACGAATAGCCTGTATTACCTACCACAAGTATCCGAATCAGGACTGGCCTGAAGAGGCGTTCCGGTGCACCGCAGTAACGCTGGTCTCTGGCGCCGAGGTGGAGATGCGCCTGGCCGAGCGCGAGGTGCTGCTGGGGGGCAAAGTGCAGGTGCGAGAGATTCGCAAGCTGACCGAAAGCGGCCATCAGAGTTCGGTCTTGTCCACGGATTATCGTTCAGATCTCAGGCAGGTGGCTGCGGCCATGTTTGCTCGATGGTCACAGGAAAACTTTTTCCGCTACATGCGTGAACACTACGGATTAGATAGCTTAGTCGACTATGCGACCGAGGAGATTCCTGACACCACAAAGGTGGTCAATCCGCAATATCGCCAGCTTGATGGACAGGTACGTCGCAAGCGAGGCTTGCTCAATCGTAAGCTCGCGGCCTTCGCCGCCTTAAATTTCAAGGGTGAGATTAAACCCGCAAAAGTACAGGCCTTCGAACAGCAAAAGGCCGAACTGCAAGAGGAAATCGGAGCGTTGAAAAAAGCGTTAGAGGAGCTCAAGCGCCAACGCAAAGAGGTCGAGCACCACATCACGGTTGCCGAATTACCTGACGAAGAACGCTTCAAGCGTCTGAGCACCCAGAGTAAGCACCTTGTCGATACCATTAAGATGGTGACCTACCGCGCCGAAACCGCCATGGTGCAGATAGTGCGGGAAAAGATGTCGCGAGAAGACGATGCCCGCAGTCTGCTGCGGGCCTTATATAAGGCTGAAGTGGATCTGTTGCCCAATGAAAAGGCCGGCGTGTTAACCGTACGCGTTCATCATCTGGCCAGCCACAGCGCCGATGAGGTAATCCGTCATCTCTGCAATGAACTCAATATGACCGAGACAATTTTCCCGGGTACAACGTTACGCGTGGTCTATGAATTGGTGGCCAGCTAGCGCTGCATATTCCGCTTGACGATAGTCGCCAATAAAGTCCCCGTGGACAAATCTCCTCGATTGCGAAACTACCTGAACTGAACGTGGATTTTATTAAATTGAGGTCAATTTAAAATCCGAGAGATCAGGAGGTCTGAAGTTGTAAGTGGCCCGGGAAAAGAGGAATTTGTTGAGCAGGACTTCTGTCCAAATTGAAATGCCGGCAGCGCTTTTAGGAATGAGACGTGGCGCCG
>JBDNAP010000085.1:0-14762 GCA_039768325.1 Thiogranum sp. | reverse complement strand
GGGCCCTGGTCACCGCGACCACCCCAAGGATCCTTATTGTTACCGCCTCCCGGCTCGTTCCAGGCCATGTTTGACTCCGTAGCGTGGGAAATAAATGATTATCAGAAAACCAAGGATGTGGATTCTAGGGAGCTTGGGCCGCGCCCGCAACATCAACCGGCTCCCGGCTGGCGTAAAGCATGTACTGTTGTCCCTCACGCCGGTACAGGGCTTCGAGTTCGCGCCGGCTGATTCGCACCTCCAGCCACCATCCACCCGCCTCATCCGCGACATCCTGCACTATCCTGCCAGTCTGGTAGATAGCCGCCCGCAAACGCCCCGCGCTGGCGGGTAACTGCAACCAGCCCTGCACCTGGTCGCGCAGAAAAAACTCAGCCAACGCCTGCTCCAGCACGTCGAGGCCTTCGCCACTGCGTGCCGAACACCACAGGCGGGTGACCCGCCCCTGCACATCGCGTAACAGGCGCGGTGGCTCGGCGCTTAAATCGATCTTATTGTATACCAGGATCTGCGGGACGGTGTTGGCCCCGATAGCATCCAGAACTTCGTTAACCTGTTCGATACGCGTATGTCGCTCCGGATCGTGGGCATCGACCAGGTGCAGCAGTAAATCAGCCTCCAGGGTTTCTTCCAGTGTGGAGCGGAACGCTGCGACCAGTTCGTGCGGCAGCTGGCGCACGAAACCGACCGTATCGGCCAGCACCAGGGCACCGAATCCCGGCAGGTTGAAACGCCTCAGGGTGGGATCGAGCGTGGCGAACAATTTATCAGCCGCATACACATTGGCGTTGCATAAGCTATTGAACAATGTTGATTTACCAGCATTGGTGTACCCCACCAGGGAGACTGTCGGCACATCGGCGCGCTCGCGGGCGCGCCGCCCCTGGGCACGTTGGCTGCGCACCTTGTCGAGTCGCTTGTGGATCCGTTTAATCCGCTGACCGAGCAAACGCCGGTCGGTTTCCAGCTGGGTTTCACCCGGACCCCGCAGGCCGATACCGCCTTTCTGCCGTTCCAGGTGAGTCCAGCCACGGACCAGACGGGTCGACAGGTGTTCGAGCTGGGCGAGTTCAACCTGCAACTTGCCTTCAAACGAACGCGCACGCTGGGCAAAAATATCCAGAATCAAGCCGGTTCGATCCAGCACCCTGGCCTGTAACAACTGCTCCAGATTGCGCTCCTGACTGGGGCTGAGTTCATGATTGAAAATCACCAGTTGAGCGTCTTCCGCACTCAACAGGTCACGGATTTCCTCAGCCTTGCCGGAGCCGACGTATAAACGGGGATCCGGTGCATTGCGGCTGGCCGTGACGGTGGCAATCGCTTGCGCACCGGCGGACGAGGCAAGATCGGTAAACTCCAGCAGGTCTTCGGGAACTGATTCGCCGGGAAAATCGACATGAACGAGAACCGCCCTCTCGCCGCTTTGGGGACGTTCAAACATGGTTTGGATGATATACCGGAATCGGACTCAAACTCCGAATCCGGACAAACGCTGTGGTATCAGGTGTTACCTGGCTCAGCGCCGTTGCCCCCTTCATCACCGGTCGCCAGTCTGACATTACGCGCCGGCACCACGGTAGAGATGGCATGCTTGTACACCATCTGACTGACGCTGTTTTTCAACAACACCACAAATTGATCGAAGGACTCGATCTGGCCTTGTAATTTAATGCCATTTACCAGGTAAATAGCCACTGGAATACGTTCTTTACGGAGTGTATTCAGAAAGGGTTCTTGTAACGACTGCCCTCTGGCCATGTCATTTCTCCTTTTTCTCGTAACGTGTACCAAGTTCGTTCTCCTACCGGGTTCATTATACTTAGTCTAAAAGTGAGCCCAGGTCACAAAAACGCATCCGTGTGGTTGGTTTTTTTGCATCCCGGCAAAACTATAGCACGTTCATTGGGCTACTGCTCCAGTTCTGTTCACCAAAAAACGGATACGGGCCACGGCATCGTCCTTGAGCGGGTCAATCCGATGGCAGGCGGATTCACTGCGGAGCCAGGTCAGTTGCCTTTTTGCGTACTGCCGGGTCGCGATAACGGCGCGTTCAACCCACTCTCCCTCCGGGAGCTCCCCCTCGAGGTACTGCCAGGCCTGGCGGTAACCTACAGCCCGCATCGACGGCATCCCGGGATCGAGATCCCAGCGTGCACGCAAGCCCCGCAGCTCTTCGAGAAAACCCTGCTTCAGCATGATATCGAAACGCTGCTGGATGCGTTCGTGCAGTACCTTGCGTTGTTCAGGCGCCAGTATTATTTTCAGGAAGCGGTAGGCGGGCGGCGTCTGTCGCCCGCCTGCATAGAGTTCGCTCAACGGTGAGCCGCTCAGTTCATAGACTTCCAGCGCACGCTGGATCCGCTGCGGGTCATTAGGATGAATTCGCGCCGCCGACTGTGGATCAACGCGGCGCAGACGGTCGTGCATGGCCTGCCAGCCCATGTCCCGGGCTTCGGCCTCGAGCTGCGCCCGCACCCCGCTGTCTGCAGCGGGGAGATCAGACAAGCCCTGTTGCAGGACCCTGAAATAGAGCATGGTACCGCCGACCAGCAACGGCATATTGCCGCGAGCGCGAATCGCCGCCATTTCACGCAGCGCATCTTCGCGGAATTCAGCTGCGCTATAAACCTCGGAGGGATCACGGATATCGATGAGACGATGTGGTGCAATACGCAGGGTTTCGGTGTCGGGTTTGGCGGTACCGATATCCATTCCGCGATACACCAGTGCCGAATCAACGCTGATGATTTCCAGCGGTAAATGCTGAACGAGTTCCACTGCAGCACCGGTTTTACCGGAAGCGGTGGGGCCCATCAACAAGATTGCCAGAGGTCGATTCATTACCGGTTTCGATACCAACGGATCAGTGGCGGGGGACACTAGCGTCCACGCAGAAACAGGCCGTCCAGCTCCTGTAATCCGATCTGTACCCAGGTCGGCCGGCCGTGGTTACACTGGCCGGACCGCTCGGTTCGCTCCATATCGCGCAACAGGGCATTCATTTCCGGTAACGTCAGACTGCGATTGGCGCGCACAGAACCGTGGCAAGCCATGGTCGACAGCAACTCATTGATGGTTTCTTCAATCCGCCGGCTGCGTCCATGACTGAGACAGTCCGACAATACATCACGCACCAGCACCTCGATATCAACGTCAGACAACAGGGCCGGCACCTGCCGCACCAGCAGCTGTTCAGGACCGTGGCGGTCGATCTCAAAGCCCAGCGTGGCAAACCATGTCTGCCTGTGCTCCGCCTCATCGGCTTCTGCGCGACTGATGGCCAGCGTCAACGGCACCAGCAAAGGCTGGGAACGAATACCGTCTTCCTGGTAGCTGCGCTTGAGATACTCGTAGCTGATTCGTTCGTGTGCGGCGTGCATGTCCACCAGCACCAGCCCCTGTTCATTCTCGGCAAGAATATAGATGCCTTTCAGTTGCGCCAGCGCGAAACCCAGCGGCGGGACAGTTTGTGCCTCGGCCTGAGGTTCGGCTTGTTCAGTCAGCGGTGCCGTTGCAGCAGCAGGCATGCTGCCATGCAGGCGCCGGTAGTGGCCGAGCTGTTCATTCACCTGCAACGGCATGCCACTTTGCCGATACGCCGGCTCGGGGCTGTAAGCCGACACGGGCAGGGGATGGACCGGCGCGGCTGCAGGCTGATCGGCAGCAGGCCGTACGTCAGCCAGGACTTTGTGAACCGTTCTAAACAGAAAATCGTGCACCAGCCTTGATTCACGGAAACGCACTTCGTGTTTGGCCGGGTGTGCATTGACATCCACCGCCGCGGGTTCCAGCTCCAGGTGGAGCACAAAGGCCGGAAAACGACCGTGATACAGCACATCCTGGTAAGCCTGGCGTACCGCGTGCGCCAGCAGTTTGTCACGTACCGCGCGCCCATTGACGAAAAAAAACTGTAAATCGGCCTGGCTGCGGGAAAAGGTCGGTTCAGCGATCCAGCCATACAGCCGCAAACCGGCGGCACTGTGGTCAAAGCCGATCAGCTGCTGCGCAAACGGCTCGCCGAGCAAGTCCTTCAGCCGTTCGAGCTGTTGCGCTTCGCTGTGAGCCGGACGCAGGTGATAGAGCACCTTGCGTTTGCGACGCACCACCAGTTCAACCTCCGGACGGCTCAAGGCAATACGCTGCACGACACCCTCGAGGTGTTTCTGCTCGGTATTTTCGGTGCGCAGGAACTTGCGTCGTGCCGGCACATTATAAAACAGGTCTCGCACTTCGACAGTGGTGCCCGGCAGATGCGATACCGGTTCAGGATCAGCGGTTTTCTCCCGGCCGTCACCCTGAACCTGCCAGCCGCTGGTCTCTTCAGCAGTGCGTGTCTGCACAAGGAGGCGCGAGACCGAAGCGATACTCGGCAACGCCTCGCCGCGAAATCCCATACTGATGACCCGTTCCAGGTCCTCCAGCGTAGCGATCTTGCTGGTTGCATGGCGCGACAGGGCCAGCGCCAGATCCTCCCTGTGGATGCCGTGACCGTTATCGCGCACCCGGATCAGACGCCTGCCGCCCTCTTCGATATCGATTTCAATTTTTGATGAACCGGCATCTAGGCTGTTTTCCAGCAGTTCCTTGAGCACAGACGCCGGGCGCTCCACCACCTCGCCGGCGGCGATCTGGTTGATGAGCTGAGGTTCGAGCGGATGGATGCGCATCCGAATATATTAACGTGAAATGCACCCTCGCGGGTAACCGTAACTGGCCGATACTGGACGGCGTCGGGCTAGCCGCCCTTGGAAGGTATGGCCAGCACTTTGCCGACCAACAGCTGGTCGTTGGTCAGTTTATTGGTGGCGCGAAGAGAACGCATGCTCACCCCATAACGTTGTGCGATATGGCTCAGGGTATCACCACGCCGAATAACATGGCGACGCGAACTGGTCTGTGCTATCAGGGTGCCGGCTGGTGGATTGGCGCTGAAGTAGCTGCGCACCCCTTTCATAATGGCATTTGCTACCTTCTGCTGGTGCTTGGCGCTTTTCAGCTTTTTCTCCTCAGTCGGGTTGGAAATGTAGGCGGTCTCGATCAGCATCGAAGGGATGTCTGGCGATTTCAGTACCACAAAGCCGGCATGCTGAACGCGTTTTTTGTGCACTTTGCCGATCCGCTTCATCTCGTCCAGCACCTTGTCAGCCACCTCGTTGCTGGCCTCCTGGGTCGCCGTCTGGGCCAGGTCAAGCAACACTTCCGCCAGAAGATCGTCCTTGTCATCCAGGCTGACGCCACCCACCAGATCGGCCGCATTCTCACGCGCTGCCAGCCAGCGCGCCATTTCCGACGAGGCCCCTCGCCGTGAAATCACAAACACCGAGGAACCCTGCACACGGCGATCCCGAAAAGCGTCGGCGTGAATGGAAACGAACAAGTCGGCCCGGTGTTTACGCGCTTTTTCGATGCGCTGGCGCAAGCCGATGTAATAGTCACCGTCACGGATCAACACCGGTCGCATACCGGGTTCTTTTTCAACCAGTCTGGCCAGGCGCCGGGCGATAGCCAGCACGACATCCTTTTCATGCGTCCCCCGCTTGCCGCGTGCACCGGAATCTTCGCCGCCGTGTCCGGCATCAATGGCAATGACAAGATCTCTAAGTTTGGCCGGTTTGCTGGCCTTGCGGACTTTTTTCGGTGCGGTCTTTGCAATCGATCCCGATTCATACAGATCGATAACCAGGCGGTGCCCATACTGCTGGTTGGGTTTCAGAACAAAACTCTTCGGCTTTACCGGGCCGTTGAGATCCAGCACCAGGCGCAGATCTTTTTTGTTTCTTGGTCCGCTGCGCAGGTTCTTGACAATCCCGCCCCGCTTCAGCGCTTGCCCGACCTTACTGCCGACACCTGCATTGGGCAGATCGATGACCAGGCGATCAGGATTCTTCAGCGTGAACAAACGGTGTTCAACCGGACCGCTTACGTCAAAGACAACACGGGTGCTGTCCGGTGCCGCCCACAAACGCACACCCTGCACCTGCAAGTTACCCGCGTGCACAGCGGACGCCGGCACCAATGCCAGTGACGTCACCCATACAACAAAGAGCCAACCCAGCCGAATCAACCCCGATCGCTCCCCAACCCGGTTACCGTGCTTCAAACTGTAACGCATCTTCAGAAAGATTTTAATAAATTACCTTAATTCCCGTAAAGATAGCAGCACTATCTAGAAAGTCAAGCAAGAGAGGCACTAGTCGCCAGCTTGCTGATTCAAGGTAACAATTCGCATAAACTGCTCACCCTGCGGCGAACCGGCCTCGACTCGTACCTCCCGGCCACCGCCCGCGGCCTGCAGATATATATGCAAATCCGGTTCCGGCAGAATTCCGGCACCCCGCTCCGGCCACTCAACCAGACAGATACTTGCAGCCTCGAACAGATCACGGATACCAATCCATTCCAGCTCTTCCGCATCGGCCAGGCGGTACAGGTCCAGGTGATAAAGATTTCCGCGCGCGGTGGTGTAGGGCTCGATCAATGTATAGGTCGGGCTCTTGACCGCACCGCCATGGCCCAACGCGCGCAGAAAACCGCGTACCAGCGTGGTTTTTCCGGCACCGAGCTGGCCGTGCAGAAATACCAGCATACCGCCTTTACAAGCCGCCGCCAGCTGCCCACCAAACGCTTCTGTGGCTGCATGGTCCGGCAGATAGTGTTTAAACATTGATCAGCTTACGCAGAAACGGTATCAGATCGCTGGCCAGCAGACCGCGCTCGCCTTGCTCGCCGGCGGCCAGATCGGCGGCTCTGCCGTGCAGCCAGACGCCTGCGCTGGCGGCTTCTGACAACCCCAGGTCCTGCGCCAGCAAGGCAGCCAGCACACCGCTGAGCACATCTCCCATGCCGCCACTGGCCATGCCGGGATTACCCTGGTCGCAGAGCCGAATCGGCCCTGCAGCAGTGGCAATCAGGCTGCCCGCCCCTTTCAATACAAATACGCCGCTATAGCGCTCGAGCAGCCGTCGGATCGCCGCGAAGCGGTCCTGCTGAATGGCCGATGTTGCCTGCCCCAGTAAGCGCCCTGCTTCACCCGGGTGCGGTGTCAGTATCCAGTTATCACGGCTCAGCGGGTCCCTGGCCAGCAGGTTCAGGGCATCGGCATCGACAATCAGGGGCAGCCCTGAGTCAAGCACACGCTCAAACAACTGGCGCGACCAGCTGTCCTGGCCCAGGCCGGGGCCGACAAGCACCACACCGACACGTGACAACAAGGGATCGAGCGCGGCCGCGTGTCCGACACCGTGCACCATCAATTCATAACGCCCGGCATTGAATCCGGGGACGTTTTCGGCGCGGGTCGCCACCGACACCAGACCCGCGCCACAACGAGCCGCTGCCTCTGCCGCCAGCCGCGCCGCACCCGCCATACCGCGGTTACCACCGACGACCAGAACATGGCCGAAATCGCCTTTGTGGGCATCGGCCTTCCGTGCCCGGGCCAACGGCCCCAGTGCGGGCTGCTTGATGAGCTGGACGTCGGCAGTCTGACCGGCATGGATGTCGGCCGGCACCCCCAGCAACTCGAACTCGACGTCGCCGGCACAGCCTACGCCAGCCCCGCTATAAAGGCCGCGCTTACGCCCGATAAAAGTTACCGTGGCCTGTGCATTTACAGCCACACCCAGGACCCGACCACTGTCGGCGTGCAGACCACTGGGGATATCCGCCGCCAATACCGGCGCCTTATGCGCATTGAGTTGTTCGATAGCACTCCGATAGCCCGCTTCGACCGGGCGATCAAGTCCGGTTCCCAAAAGTGCATCGACCAGCAGGTCCACCTGCGTCGGCAGCGAGCCGCTAAAGGCCTGCGCTTCACCACCGGCAGCCAGGTAATCGCGCGCGGCCCGCAGGGCATCACCCCGCAGGCTTTGGGGGTCGGACAGGAACAGGACCTGTGCCTGCCGGCCTGATTCTCGCAGCAAGCGCGCCAGCACATAACCATCGCCGGCGTTATTGCCGGGCCCGCACAGTACACACACCTGTCCGGCAGCCGGCCAGCGCCGCCCGATGCAGTCTGCCAATGCCTGTCCGGCACGGCACATCAACTGATACCCGGGAATACCTTTTTCCTGGATGGCGATGCGGTCCAGTTCCCGCACTTGTGCTGCGGTATAAAGCGGACTGTAAACGGCTTCCGACATACAATACTCATTTGTTGAAGATAGCCCGAACCATAACGTGAAGCTTTCATCCAAATCCAGTCCGGCCACCGCCGCAACAGTCGACCGGGCATCGATCGATTTTGCGGTATTGGCCGGCCAGATCAGGCAATGGGGCCGGGAACTGGGTTTCCAGCAGGTCGGCATCAGCGATACCGACCTGGCAGAAGACGAGGCCCATCTGCTGCATTGGCTGAAACACAAGCAGCATGGCGAAATGGCGTACATGCAACGCCATGGCACGAAACGCAGCCACCCCGGGGAGCTGGTGCCGGGCACGGTGAGAATTATCTCCGTGCGCCTGGATTACTGGCCCGGACAGGCCGGCGATGCCCAACAGGTCCTCGATGACCCGCTGCAGGCCTATCTGTCCCGCTATGCGCTGGGCCGCGATTACCACAAGGTGCTGCGCAAGCGCCTGCAGCAACTCGCGGACCGTATAGCACAGCGTATCGGACCGTTCGGCTATCGCGCCTTCACGGACAGCGCACCGGTGCTGGAAAAAGCCATTGCCCAAAAAGCCGGCCTGGGCTGGATCGGCAAACACACCAATCTGATTAACGAGAAGGGCGGCTCCTGGTTTTTCCTCGGCGAACTGTTCACCGACCTGCCGCTGCCCGTCGACCAGGCAGCGGAAAACCACTGCGGAACCTGCCGGTCGTGCATTGATGTCTGCCCCACAGGGGCGATTGTCGCCCCTTATCAGCTCGATGCGCGGCGCTGTATCTCCTATCTCACCATCGAGCTGCGCGGCTCGATTGACGAGGAATTGCGCCCGCTTATCGGTAACCGTATCTATGGTTGTGACGACTGCCAACTGGTCTGCCCCTGGAACCGTTTTGCCCACCCCAGCCAGGAAAGCGATTTCATGCCGAGACACCAGTTGGACAGCAGCACACTGATCAGGCTTTTCCGGTGGAGTGAGCAGGAATTCCTGGATCACACGCAGGGCACGGCCATTCGCCGCATCGGCTATGAATGCTGGTTGCGCAATCTGGCCGTCGCGCTGGGTAATGCGCCGTCTGGCGCCGGCCTCATCAGGGCGCTGCAGGACCGACTGCATCACCCTTCCGGGCTGGTTCGTGAACACGTGACCTGGGCACTGCGGCAACAGGATGCATGACAGATACCGGCTGAAGCGTTCAATAGCAGTGGCCGATCCACTAGGGCCTGTTGTGCAAGGCCCTCTCATACAGCGCCCGCTTGTTAACACCTGTTATACGGGCTGCCAGCTTGGCGGCCTTTTTTATCGGTAGATCTTCCAGCAAAATAAGCAGTATCCGTTCCGCTTCGGGCGTCACCTGGTGGCTCTCTGTTTCCGGTCGCCCCTGAACCAGCAATACAAATTCCCCTTTCTGCTGATTCGGATCCTCTCTCACCCAGTGTGCGAGCTTTTCCAGCGAGTCGCTGTGTATGGTTTCAAACTGCTTGGTCAGCTCGCGCGCAACCACGGCCTGGCGCTGTGCCCCGAACACGGCCTCGAAATCCTGCAGACACTCGACGATACGGTGACTGGACTCATAAAACACCAGGCTGCGTGTTTCATCACAAAGCTGCTCGAGCCGGTTTCTGCGCGCCAACCTCTTTGCGGGCAAAAAACCTTCGAAAACAAAGCGATCGGTAGGAAGGCCGGATACCGACAAGGCACAAATCAAGGCGCTCGGACCTGGTACCGGCACAACCCGCAGACCCGCTTCGCGCGCCAGCCGCAGCAGATTGAAGCCCGGGTCGCTGATCAGGGGCGTGCCTGCATCCGAGATCAGCGCCATCGACCGCCCCCCCAGCATATCCTCCACGAGACGGGGAGCAAGCTTGCGTTCGTTGTGCTCGTGCAGGGCCAGCATCGGCGTCTGAATCGAACAGTACTGCATCAGCTTGCCACTGTGTCGTGTATCCTCAGCCGCGATGCAATCCACGCTGCCCAACACTTCGACAGCCCGCGAACTCAGATCGGCCAGATTGCCGATCGGTGTCGCAACTATATAAAGAACACCGCTACTCGCTGAGACCTGGCTGGAAGCGGTCATGCGCTGTCAGTCCCCCCTGTAATTCATGTTTCACGCCGGAAAATACATGCATAAGCGTCCCTACCTCTTTACAATAGCCGGCTTACCAGATCACCCAAGCCGCCAGGAATCGTGTACCGATTATATTCACTGTTGTTCGTCGCCGTTATAGCCATCAGCGCTTGCACCACGACTCCCGAACAGCCGCAAGCACCTGCCGAGGATCCACTTGCGCAGGCTGCCCGTGCTCACGTCGAACAGGGGGATTATCTTGCAGCTGCCCAACTTTATCTCAGTGAGTCGAAAACAGCACCTGAAAAACAACGCATTCCGCTGCGCCTGAGTGCTGCAGACTACCTGGCACAGGGTCAGCTGTGGGAACAGATGGCGCAGGTGCTGACCAACATCGACCCTGACCGTCTCGATCCCCTGCAGCAGAACCGCTATCGACTGCTGGATACCCAGCGCGCCCTCGCCGCGCACCAGCCCGATGTGGCGCTGAAGCTGTTGCAGCAGATCACCAACCCGGAATCCCTGCCAAATCACGGACAACGCTACTACCAGTTGCGTGCCCAGGCATACGCGATGACGGGCAATGCCCTGGAAGCGGCCCGGCAACTGATCTGGCTGGACGGCCTGCTGGTGGATCCGCAACAAAAACTGCAGAACCAGCACCGGATCTGGGAACAACTTTCCAGTCTGGAAGATGTGTCTTTGCAGCAATTGCGTACCAGCCCGCCACCCGATGCTCTCAGTGGCTGGATGGAACTCGTGCTCATTACCCGTCAAAACCGCAGCAACCGGCAACAGTGGGCGGTGGAACTCGATAGCTGGCGTACCCGCTATCCAGGCCACAGCGCCGAAACAGCCCTGATACCCGACATTTTGAATCAGGTGGCGCAGTTTGGCGCACGGCCTAAACAGATTGCCGTGCTGCTGCCACTGAGCGGGCGTACTCGCGAATCAGCCGCCGCCATCCGCGATGGCATTATGGCTGCCTACTATCAGGATGAGCTGGAGACTCCCGAACTGCGTTTCTACGATACTGGCGGTGGTGCACAGCTGATCTGGTCTGTTTACCAGCAGGCGGTTGAAGATGGCGCTGAATTTGTGCTTGGTCCATTGTTGAAAGACAACATCCAGCAACTGGAACAGTCAGGACAGCTGCCGGTAGCGGTATTGGCGCTCAACCAGACGGGGGCAGAGCATGCCGGTGACTTGCCCCTGTATCATTTCGGCCTGGCACCGGAAGACGAGGCCCGCCAGGTTGCCGAGAGAACCATCAACGATGGTCACCGGCAGGTGATCGCACTGGTGCCTGACACCGCCTGGGGACAGCGTGTTTTAACTGCCTTCCAGGAACAGTTCAGTGCTCTGGGTGGTGAGGTCCTCGAGACAGGCCGTTACGCCCCCAACAGCGCTGACTTCAAAGCCCCCATACAAGCCGCCCTCAATCTGGACATCAGCAAAACCCGTCACCGTGCCCTGGAACGTTTGTTGGGCCAGAAACTGGAGTATGAGCCCCGGCGCCGCCAGGATGCGGAAGCCGTTTTCCTGCTTGCCTTCCCCAAGCAGGCGCGGCAGCTAAAACCACAGTTGAGATTCCATCATGCCGGTGATATCCCGGTATACAGTACCTCGCATGTATTCGGCGCCGCTTCCGGCACCTCGATTGATCGTGATATGGACGGACTGTTGTTCTGCGATATACCCTGGGTACTCGATCATGAAGGACCTTGGGCCGAGCAGCGCGAGAAACTGCGCACGGCCTGGCCGGATCGTAGTCAGCATCATCAGCGCCTGTTTGCACTGGGCTTTGACGCCTACCAGGTGATCCCCTGGCTGGACACACTGAGTATGCCCGGCTTCGCCGCTTTTCCCGGGGCAACCGGTGTTCTGACCCTGGACCAGCACAAACAGTTACACCGCGCCCTGGAGTGGGCGCAGTTCCGCGCGGGACTACCTGAAAAACTCACGTCCAGGGAGGGACAGCATGAACCGGAAGAGGATTGGCAACCACGCTGAGTCACTGGCCTGCGGGTATCTTGAACGCCGCGGCCTGCTGCTGCTAAGCCGTAACTTTCGCTGCCGGCGAGGAGAAATAGACCTGATTATGCAGGATGGCGACAGCCTGGTGTTTGTTGAGGTACGATACCGCAAACAGGCGCATTTCGGGCACGCCGCAGAAACGGTTTCCCGAATCAAACAGACCCGGATCATCCACTGCGCCCGGGTCTATATGGATATTCATCACAGCTGGAACGAGCCGACACGCTTCGATGTGGTATCCATCGAAGGACAGCCGGACGATATGAAGATTGAATGGCTTGCCGATGCGTTCCAGCCCGACAGCTACTAGGACGTGTTAGTTCTGTGACTGACCCTCGGATCGAAAGCACCCACTGAACTGGAGAAAACATTTATGAGAATAAGCCGGCTGGCACTCAGCACCCTGTTCCTCTCAAGCCTGCTATTGAGTGGCTGCGTACCTGTGGTTCTCGTTGGTGGCGCCGCTGCGACAGCGTCCGTCGTACACGATCGGCGCACCGCCGGTTCAATCGTTGAAGACCAGGCTATTGAGTTACGCATCAAATCTGCACTGCGCAAGGACGAGGAAATCGCCAAGCAGACCCATATCAACGTAACCAGTTACAACGGTATCGTATTACTTTCGGGTGAAGCGCCGGGCCAGGCCTTGCGTACGCGTGCCGGCGATATTGCACGTGGCAGCGAACAGGTCCGGCGTGTTCATAACGAGATCCAGATTGCAGCACCGAGTTCGTCGATGACGCGCTCCAGTGATTCGTGGATTACGACCAAGGCCAAGAGCTCACTGGTGGGCCTGGATGTCAAAGGCTTTGACCCGACCAGGGTAAAGATTGTAACCGAAAATGGGACGGTTTTTCTTATGGGCATGATCTATCACAAGGAAGCCGATGCCATAGTCGCCCGTACCCAGCAGGTCAGCGGTGTACAGAGGATTGTGAAATTGTTCGAGTATCTGGACTAGGTCCCGCGAATCCTACCTTGCGATCCGATTTCATCAAGCAGCTTGAGACACTGCTCGGCAAGCAGCAATTGTTCACCGACCCGGCTGACTGTCGCGCCTATGGCTACGACAACAGTACGCTGCAGGGACAACCGATCGCCGTCGCCCTGCCTGAATCGCACCAGCAGGTGGCAGCCATTGTCGCAGCCTGCCGGACACACGGGATTTCCCTGATAACACGCGGACAGGCCACCGGCACAACAGGCGCAACGGTTCCGGTCGACGAACACACGCTGGTGTTGTCCATGCTGCGCATGAACAGCATTATTGAAATCAATCGGGATAACAGACTGATGGTGGTGCAGCCCGGTGTCACGAACCAGGCGGTACAGGATGCTGCTGCCGAACAGGGTTTCTTCTGGCCACCGGATCCTACCAGTGCCGCGGTATGCACCATTGGCGGCAACCTGGCCTACAACTCGGCGGGGCCACGCGCGGTAAAATACGGTACGCCGCGGGAAAACACACTGGCGTTAAAGGCCGTCACCGGTGCTGGGGAAACGCTTTATACCGGCGTGAGAACGAGTAAAGGCGTTGTCGGCTACGACCTGACACGGCTGTTGATCGGCTCGGAAGGTACGCTTGCGATTATCACGGAAGCCACGCTGAAACTAACACCCTTACAACCCGCAAAATGCACTCTGCGTGCGATCTATCGAGACGTACACAGTGCTGCCCGCGCGGTTTCCAACATCATGGCGCAAGCGGTTACCCCCTGCGCCCTGGAGTTCATGGATGGCAACGCCATCGACATGGTGCGCAACGATGCTTTAGCCAGTCTGCCGCGGGAGGCCGGCGCATTACTGATGATTGAAGTCGATGGGATTGATTCCCAGCTGGATGAACTGGTGTCACGGATCGTTGAAGCGGCATCGGTGGAGGGTTCACTCGACATCCAGCAGGCCAGATCACAGCAGGAAGTGACCGCGCTATGGGAAACACGCAAGGCCTTGTCTCCGGCCCTGCGTCGTGTGGCGCCGAAAAAAATAAATGAAGATGTAGTCGTTCCCGTGTCGCGGATGCACGAGCTGGTGGACCGGCTTGCCATACTTTCCGAAAAACACGCTATACAGATTGTTAACTTTGGCCACGCCGGCAATGGCAATCTGCACGTCAATCTACTCTATGACCCGGACAAATCTGATCAGAAACAACGCACCGAAGCCTGTCTCAGAGATGTATTCACCGCCGTGCTTGACATGGAAGGCACGATTTCAGGAGAACACGGTATCGGCCTGGTCAAACGCACCTGGGTCGCCAAAGAACTGGACCGGACCAGCCTGAATCTCATGCACGCCATTAAAAAACAATTTGACCCTGACGGCATTCTGAACCCAGGCAAAACGCTGCCGGATGCCGATACATTGGCCAATCAACTTTAATCATTCAAGCATTGAAAGGCTTTGCTATTAACCTGGCGATTAAACAGACGACGCCGGAACAGCCGTCGAGAGAGGGTCCCCTGGGGGACAAGGTGAATCGCCATTTGGCGAGAGAGGGTCCCCTGGGGGACAAGGTGAATCGCCATTTGGCGAGAGAGGGTCC
>JBDNAP010000084.1:0-5223 GCA_039768325.1 Thiogranum sp. | reverse complement strand
GCGCCACCTTGCCGCTCGATCTGCCTCTACGGGAAGCGCGGGAACAGTTTGAAAAGGTATACCTCGAACACCAGTTGCAGGAAGTCGGTGGCAGCGTCGGCAAGCTCGCCAAACGGGTGGGTATGGAGCGGACCCATTTGTATCGCAAATTGCGTGGTCTGGGTATCGACTTCAAAAAAGGTGGCGACTAGTGCGCCTCGTCAGTAGCAGTGACAAGCCACACTAGCCGGCCAGGCGGGAAATGAAAATCATCATCCTCGGTGCAGGACAGGTCGGTTCTTCAGTCGCCCAGAATCTGGCCAGCGAGGCCAATGACATTACTGTCGTCGACTATCGTGCAGATATCCTGCAAGACCTGCAGGACCGTATTGATATCCGCACTGTCATGGGGTCGGCATCGCATCCTGAAGTACTTATGCGCGCAGGCGCTGAAGATGCGGATATGATCCTGGCGGTCACCAACAGCGACGAAACCAATATGGTCGCCTGTCAGGTGGCCTACACTGTGTTTCATACACCCATCAAGGTTGCCCGGGTGCGTGCCCAGGCCTATTTGAGCCATCCCAAACTGTTTGCCCAGGAGGCATTGCCGATCGACGTTCTGATCAGCCCGGAGCAGCTGGTCACCGACTATATTCAGCGACTCATTGAGAAACCCGAAGCTTTGCAGGTCCTGGACTTCGCCGGTGGGCTTGTACAACTGGTCGCGGTCCGGGCGGTGCGCGGTGGTCCACTGGTTGGGCAGGAGCTTCAGGCATTACGCCAGCATATGCCCGGTGTTGATGCGCGTGTGGCGGCGATATTCCGGCGTGGGAATGCGATTCTGCCGCAGGGCAATACTGTCATCGAAGCGGATGATGAAGTGTTCTTTCTCGCTGCACGTAAGGATATTCGGGCCGTCGCCAGTGAGTTGCGCAACCTCGATAAGCCGGTAAAGCGGGTGATGATTGCCGGTGGTGGCAATATCGGCTTGCGGTTGGCAGAGTCGATCGAGGCCAGGTATCAGGTCAAACTGATAGATTCAAATTCGGAAACCGCGCGGCAATTGTCAGAAAAACTGGACAAAACCATTGTGCTGCTGGGTGATGCGGCCGACGAAGAGTTACTCATCGAGGAGAATATCGAGAATACCGACGTGTTCTGCGCGCTAACCAATGACGAAGAAGCCAATATTCTGTCCGCCATGCTGGCTAAGCGACTGGGGGCACGCAAAGTGATGTCATTGATCAATCGTCCCGCCTATGTAGACCTGGTACAGAGTGACGTTATCGATATCGCAATATCCCCTCAGCAGGCCACTATCGGAAGTCTGTTGACGCACGTGCGACGTGGTGATGTGGCTGCGGTGCATTCGTTAAGGCGTGGAGCGGCCGAGGCCATCGAGGCGGTGGCACACGGCGACAACAAAACCTCCAAAGTGGTGGGTCGTACCGTTGATGAAGTCAATCTGCCGCCCGGTACGACGATAGGTGCGATTGTTCGAGGTGAAGAAGTCATCATTGCGCATCACGATACCGTGATAGAGAGTGATGACCATGTCATACTGTTTTTAGTGGATAAACGTCACATTCCGGATGTGGAGCATCTGTTCCAGGTCGGCGTCACTTTTTTCTGAGCGCCATGCATTTCAGTTCCATACAGCGCATTCTCGGCATGTTGCTCATGGTGTCGAGTACTACCATGCTGCCACCCCTGTCGCTCGCCCTGTGGTTCGACGAAGGTAGTAAGGCCGCTTTTGCTACCGCCTTGCTGGGAGTGCTGATTGTCGGCGCCTTGTTCTGGTATCCGGTAAGAGAACAACGCCACGAGCTGCGGGTACGTGACGGCTTCCTGGTGGTGACCTTGTTCTGGGCTGTGTTGGCCCTGGTCGGTGCTATTCCCTTCGCATTGGCGGAACAGCCGCATATGGATTTTACCGATGCGATGTTTGAGTCCACCTCCGGTTTGACGACAACCGGCGCTACCGTAATCACCGGTATTGACCGACTGCCGTTCTCCATCAAGTTTTACCGCCAGGAACTGCAATGGCTGGGTGGCATGGGCATCATTGTGCTTGCTGTTGCGGTGTTGCCCATGCTGGGTATCGGTGGTATGCAGCTGTACCGTGCGGAAACGCCGGGGCCGATGAAGGACAATAAGCTGACGCCGCGTATCACCGAAACGGCCAAGGCGCTCTGGTATATTTATCTGGGGCTGACAATCAGTTGTGCGGTTGCCTACTGGGTTGCGGGCATGGATTTGTTCGATGCCATTGCGCACAGTTTTTCGACGGTGGCTATCGGTGGATTCTCCACTCACGATCTGAGCATCGGTTATTACCATAGCCCAACCATCGAGATCGTAGCGGTGGTGTTTATGTTGCTCGCCGGTGTCAATTTTTCCCTGCATTTTGTTGCCTGGCGTTCGATGAATCCATTGGTCTACCTCCGTGATTCCGAGTTAAAGGCGTATGTCACGGTGCTGGGGCTGGCCGCGGCGGTCACGGTGTCATATCTGTATTTCAGTGCCACGTTTGAAGACTTTGGCGACGCTTTGCATCATGGCATTTTCCAGGCGGTTTCGATTGGCACAACGACTGGATTTACCACCGCCGCGTATTTTTATTGGCCAGGCTTCCTGCCGGTGATGCTGTTGTTCACCAGTTTTATCGGTGGCTGCGCCGGTTCTACCGGTGGCGGTATGAAGGTCATTCGTTTCCTGCTGTTATTCAAGCAGGGTATTCGGGAAATCACGCGGCTGGTTCATCCCAATGCACAGATTCCGGTTAAAGTGGGAAACAAAGCCATGCCGGAGCGGGTAATTGAGGCAGTCTGGGGCTTTTTCGCCACCTATGTGGGTTGCTTTACCATCATGATGCTGGTACTGCTGGCAACCGGCCTGGATCAGGTGACAGCGTTTTCCGCGGTGGCCGCCTGTCTAAATAATCTGGGGCCGGGGCTCGGAGAAGTCGGATTTCATTACGGAGACATCAACAATACCGCCAAATGGGTGTTGTGCCTGGCGATGATACTGGGCCGCCTGGAGATCTTTACCTTACTGGTCTTGCTGTCACCGGCGTTCTGGCGGCGTTGATGATGCTCAGTCGAACACGAAACAGAGAAACCCACTTAGGCGCACAAATTTGTCTAAAACCAGAAAAAATGATGGATGTGGGTATTATTTTCTATTTTCACCCATGAAAAGCCTATGGGTGGATTAATTCTGCGGAACCCCGGTCTTTCTGGCGAGCAATGGCAGGCTTTGTTCTGTGCAGTGTGCAGAACATGCCAGCCATTGATTTTGGGTGCGGCGGAGCACCCTGCCGTTTCGTTTTTGACTCAGGGCTTATTGCGGCCGCTACGCAGTCCGATACTGCCAAGCAGCTATACTTGTGCAGGACTATTAACGGGGGCTTAGTATGGCCGAAGTAAAAACCATTTCACCCAGGGAGGCCTGGCAGATTGCGCAGGATGATCCGCGCGCAGTCATTGTGGACGTTCGCTCGGATATGGAATTTTTGTTCGTCGGACACCCGACCGGTGCTATCCACGTACCCTGGATTGACTATCCAGACTGGAAATTAAACCCTGATTTCGTCACCGAAGTACGCAAGCTGGTTCTGGGCGGTATTTGCCACGAGAACGCCAATTCCGGGGCGCCGGTGCTACTTATTTGCCGCAGTGGGAAACGCTCTCTGGAAGCAGGCATGCTTTTGATTCAAGAGGGGTTCTGTGATGTATATAATGTCGCGGACGGGTTTGAGGGGGAGCTGGACGAGCACCACCACCGGGGCACGATGGGCGGTTGGAGAGCGGAGGGGCTGCCGTGGGAACAATGCTGATTTAGGCATCTGGTTGACCTCCCCTCGCCTTGTCGAATCCGGCAGTATCACCACGCGACGGTACTGGATTTAATGCCAATTGTTTGACCCTGTGAATAAGCGTTCATATAATCAGGGGCTGGGCAATATCCCCCTGCCATCCTCTCCGGCCTTTCGTTCATAACCTCGGGGCAGTGGCACTAATTCCTTTGGGGTACGGATGTGTCCGTGAGTCAAATAGCACATCCTGAATAATTGTTGCTAATCAACTATCCGTGAACAGACGGGTAGGAGGAGAAACTTATGTCAATGACTGCCGAAAGTATGAACGAAGCTCAGATGACTGAATGGTTAAATAAAAGACTGGATGAAGTGTTGCCTGCCAAGCTGCAGGAGATTGACGAAGCACGTACACCCGCGCTGTCCATTATCGCCACCAAGGGCACCCTTGACTGGGCTTACCCACCCTTCATTCTGGCCTCCACGGCGTCCGCGCTGGGTTGGGATTCATCCATTTTCTTCACCTTTTACGGCTTGTTGCTGCTGAAAAAAGAAATCAAATCAGACGTCAGCCCCCTCGGCAACCCGGCTATGCCGATGAAGATGCCCTTCGGTCCCAAGTGGTTCCAGGATTACGAATGGCCAATGCCGAACCTGCTCATGGCCGGCGTGCCCGGTTTTGAAAAAGTTGCCACGGGTCTGATGAAGAAGACCTTCAAGAACAAGGGCGTGGCAAGTGTCGATGAGCTGCGTGAGCTGTGTATTGAAGCGGAGGTAACGATGTATGCCTGCCAGATGACGGTGGACGTGTTTGGTTTCAGCCATGACGAGTTCATCGACGGTGTCGACTATGTCGGGGCTGCTTCGTTCCTGCCGATGGCCAGAGAATCTGACGTCTGCCTGTTTATCTGAAAGCAGGACATCGGATCAGGAAAGGGCGTGTTCGGCACGCCTTTTTTTATGTCCAGAGATGGACGGTATGCCGCGAGAGGGCAGGAAGCCCGTAGCGGCGATCAAAAATGGAAATTATGCGAACACTGTATCCAGCTATTGAACCCTACGTACGTCACACTATTAACGTCGAGCAGCCGCATCGCATCTACATTGAGGAATGCGGGAACCCGGACGGTATACCGGTATTGTTTGTTCACGGTGGCCCGGGCGGTGCTTGTGAGCCTTTTCACCGGCAATTCTTTAATCCTGATTTATATCGAATTATTCTCTTTGACCAGCGTGGTTGTGGCCGTTCCCGCCCGCACGCCGAACTCGAGGCGAATACCACTCAGGCCTTGTTATCGGATATTGAAACCATCCGCCTGCATTTGCAGGTAGAGCGCTGGCTGGTGTTCGGCGGATCCTGGGGCTCGACGCTGGGCCTGGTATATACCGAGACCTTCCCCGAGCGCGTGTTCGGTCTGGTGCTG
>JBDNAP010000503.1:0-6322 GCA_039768325.1 Thiogranum sp. | reverse complement strand
GATCGGATGACCACCTGGTGTTGCAAATGCAGTTTATTGCTTACCTCATCGAAAACTGCAACGACCTGGCTGAAACGGCAGATTTTCTTGACGAGCACCTGCTGCGCTGGCTGCCGGATTTTGCAACGATAGTTGCTTCACGCAGCGCCACACCATTTTATGCCGGACTGAGCGTTTATACGGCGGCCTACATGGAAGAAGTACGCGACCTGCTCGCCGGAATACTGGGAGAAACACGCCCTACGCCCGAGGAAATAGAGCAGCGACTGAAACCCAAGACGATCGCGGCATTGCCCGACACGGAATTCGTCCCGGGTTCGGCGCCGACCTGGTGAATCTCTGCGTCTTGTGTACAGCCGTGATCACTCATAGCAACAACAGGAGCCCATTCGAATCAAGCTGTTTCGGGATGCCGCTTAGCACTGTGTCGCACCCCCATCGGCAGACTGTAACTGGAGATCCACCACCAGGCCCTTACCTTCTACAACCATGCGAGACCTGAAAGAACTCACGCGCGAATCATACCGGGAGGTCATAACACTTCCGGAAGTTGTTGCCGAACGTTGTGTCCATGTACTCATTGAGACCGCGACCTGTCAGGCCTGTGTCGATGCCTGCCCACGAGACGCCTGGCTGCTCGACGATGAACAGCTTGGCATCGATACCGAACGATGTGACGGCTGCAAGCTCTGCGTCGCGGCCTGTCCCCAGGGCGCCATTCAGGCGCAGATGACGCCTGCGTTGAAAAGCGCCGATGCTCAGACTATAGCCTTTTACGCGTGCGAACTGACAGGTAAGAAGACAGACGAAGGCGTAGTACCCTGCCTGCACGCGCTCGGTCTAAACGCAATCATGTTGCTCTATCGCAGGGGGATCAGGGCAATTGTCAGCTGCTCTTCGGACTGCAGTGACTGCAGCAGGGCTGACGCTACCTCGCTCAGCGAACGGGTTAAAAACTTCAACACTTTGCTGCGAGACCGCGGGCTGCCAGTAATGCAGTACCGAAATGTAACGGTGGGAAAATGGTCGCATCTGGTGAGTAGTCAGCTGCAGGACGCTCGAGGGCCATCGATGAACCGACGTCAGTTCTTTCGTCGAATGACTCACACAGTTATTGAGGAAAACCGGCTATTGCGCGATTCCGGCCATGGCAGCGACGCTGAGTTCATAGCACCCGGAAAAATATTGCCAGGGCAATCGCCGGCACAGCTCGTCCCGTTCCTGCCAAAGATCGACCCGAGCCGCTGCAGCGGTTGCGATGCCTGTGTGAAGCTGTGTCCTCACGGAGCCATTTCGGCTCTGACCGATGAACAGGAAAATCACATCGCTTATCAGATCGCGCCGGAAGCATGCAGCAGTTGCGGTATCTGCGTTGATGTCTGTGAGCCACAAGCGGTCTGCATTAAACCCTGGGCGGTCCCCGACGTTACCAGAATCCCGCTCACCTCAAATCGTTGCCGCAGCTGCGGTGTGTCTTTCCATGCGCCGACCGGCTACCCATCCGATGCTCAGCTATGCCGCATTTGCGTACAGACCAATCATCACCGGCTGCTGTTTCAAATCATGGACTGACCGCCACCTGGAGATCTCCGCATGACGTATCCCGATTGGGTTCAACCCATAGCTGAAACCATTGGAAACAGCGATTCCAAAGGCGGCTTTCTGGTGGTTTTCCCGGAGTACCGACCGGATCAATTTGTCGCCCTCGCGCAGCATCTGGGGTTCAAAGCATTTGACTACCGGAGAGAAGTGATGTCCCCCCTCGGCTGGAACGCCGATCAATTGAGTCTGGATGACCTCGATATGACCTTACATGATCGAGCCTCAGAGGGCGGAACAGTAGTCAACAATGTTGAAGCGTTGTTGTCAACCAGGGCGGCAAAGGAGTGCGCAACCTGGATGGGTGAATTTCTTCGCAAAGACTGGACTCACTCCATCCTGCTTCCGATCGTCGTCCACGCCGCCCAGGTCCCCATGACCCACGAACGCGTCCATCGAATCCCGGACGAGACGCTACCGGAACAGTCGTTTATCAATCGGCTTGCATTTTAGTCTCTGATTGTCGGCCCGTTGCACAATATAGCGACCAAACACGTGACGACACCCCTCGATGAATTTTTTGGCCGCAGAATCGAGTACCCGCGCCTCTCCGTGACAGATCGATGTGATCTCAGGTGCTGCTCTTGGCTGCTCGAGAATTTTCATGACTATGAAGAACCTTCGGACTGGTTGACGCTCGATAAATATGAGCGGGTAACTGGCTGTCCGGTTGATGGAAAAGCCTACGAAGTGGCTTGGCTTTTGTAACAGTTTTATGTTGTCGACGCGGCGCAAAGCTCTGCTTTTTTCCACTCAATCAGTGAAATACCGGATTCGGCATGCCCCCGAACTGTTTCGAACAGCTATCGCTTAAAGGTCAACGGTATTATTATCCGGATGGTGATCTACCATTCAGTTCGACAAATGTGCTCTGATCGAGGATTGTCTTCCATGCGACATCTGCTGTGGTGGCTGCAGAATATCACTCTGCTTTGCGCTCTGTGTACTGTTCTTCATGAAGCCGGGGCTGCAGCGGAACCGAATCTACCACTTGCTCCAGAATTTCCGGAAAAACTCGAATGGCTCAACGTGGCGCGACCTCTCACTCTGGCAGATCTTCGCGGCAGGGTGGTGATCCTCGATTTCTGGACCTATGGGTGCATTAACTGTCTGCACGTGGCCGAGGAACTCAGGACACTGGAAGAACGCTTTGGCCCCCGCCTCCTGATCATTGGGGTGCACTCACCCAAGTTTGACAATGAGCGTAATCTGGAAACCCTGCGACACATGGTGGTCAGGCTGGATCGCAGGCATCCGGTGATCAACGACGCGGACAAGCTTCTGATGTTCAGCTACCGCGCCAGGGCCTGGCCCACCCTGGTGCTTATTGACCCGCTGGGTGGCGTGGTGGGGAGTGTCGCCGGAGAAGGTCACACCCGCTTGCTGACACGCGAAATCCAGCAGCTGCTGGAACGCTATGCAGATGTGCTCGATTCGAAGCCTTTGCCACTCGATCTGGAACAGGATCGGCTGGCAGACTCCCTGCTCGCGGCCCCCGGCAAGGTGACTGCCAGCGGCAAACGAGTCGCAATCAGCGACACCCTGCACAACCGGATTCTGGTTGCGCGACCGGATGGAGAGATCCTGTGGACAATCGGGGACGGGCAAAGAGGTTTGCGTGACGGCGACTTCGGCGATGCACGTTTTTCTTCGCCCCAGGGCCTGTTTCTCTCTGCTGACCGGTTGTTTGTGGCTGATACCGGCAACCACGCCGTGCGACTGGTGAATCTGACCAGCCGCAAGGTCAGCACGCTTGCCGGTAGCGGGCGCATCGGACAAACGGTCAGTCGTGTATCGGATGCTCGCAAGGCGGAGCTACGCTCACCCTGGGATCTGGTACTCGATAGTGATCAGCTATACATTGCCATGGCAGGAACCCACCAGATCTGGCGGCTGAATCTGGACACAGGCGAGATCGCTCCTTGGGCCGGCAGCGGTCGCGAGGGCATAAAGGACGGTCCCCTGCAACAGGCCACCTTCAGCCAGCCAAGCGGACTGGCCCTGGCGGGGCGCCATCTCTACGTGGCTGATGCCGAAGCTTCCGCGGTAAGAGCCATCGACCTCGAACATGGACAGGTGCATACGCTGGCAGGCAAGGGACTGTTCGACTTCGGTGATCAGGACGGTTCCTTTGAACATGCACTGCTGCAGCACGTCTCAGGTATTGCTGCAGGTAGTGACGGTACACTGTTCGTGGCAGATACCTACAATCACAAGCTCAAAAGCCTGGATCTGGAGACAGATCGCGTAACAACGCTTGCCGGTGACGGGATGCCAGGACGTGGTATGGGGGCAGCCGCCAGTGCACGCTTGAACGAGCCCGGCGGGCTTGCCGTAGTCGGTAACAGGATTTACATCACCGATACCAACAACGATAGAATTCTGGTGTATGACCGGGCGGCCCGCAAACTCCGGGAATGGGAACTGAAGCCCTGATTCCAGCCCGATTTGCCCTCAACTACAGGATATGATGCAAGCAATCTGCACCGCGTCGTTCTAACAGTAAAAACAATATCTCTCACAATCATAGTACGCAAAGTAATTTGGGAAGAGATAAAGAAAGCGGTTTGATTCACCACGGTAGCCGGGAGGCCACTCCCACCTGTAGCTCCGCAAATACATTCCCCCCATGCCTCAGACTGTTTGGCAGTTCAACAAACCCTGTGCAGACATTGATTGTGTAGTTCGCGTATGATTCGTTGCTGTGGTAATAAGTCGAATTTGATCAGGTTCAATCTCGTCAATTAAGAGGTCCAAGGATAGTGGCGCGCAAAAAAATTGTTCCACCCGTCGCACCCAGAATAGTGCAGCCGAACGCCGGGCATAGATTCCTGCGCTACGCGCTGCTGTTTTGTGCACTGTTGCTCGCCGCCTGGTTCAGCTACGACTATGGCAGAACGCAGGCACCGGCAACCGCTGAGGCGCCGCTTGTGCAGTCCGGCGAATCAGAAGCATCGGAACAGGCTATCACCGGGCTGGAGCAGGAACGCGATACACTGAGGCAGCAGGTGACGGAACTGCGACAGAGCATGAAACAGGCCCGCCAGGATCTCGAAGCGGCGCAGGCCCGGATCCGGTCGCTGCAACAGGCAGACTCTGCACAGAGCGAAGCCCAGGAACCGGCCCCGACCGCGGCCCTGCAATCCGAACCGGCACCCGAACCGCAACCGGCACCGCCAACCACCGTCCCGGCATCTGATGACAATACGCTGCAGCTGGAAAATGTGCACATCGAAGCCACGGAATCGGCGAACGTGTTCAGGATCAGCTTTTCCGTGATGCAGAATGGCAGCGGCCGGGTGACGGGTACCATCTGGATCGCCGTCAACGGTTTTTCGGATGGAAAACCCAGTCGGCTTTCTTTCAAGAGACTGTCATCAGACCGGCGCTCGTATGTGAAAATGGGTTTTGACCTGCAACAGGACGTCACGGAAGACGTGGTGCTGCCCGACAACTTCCACCCGAAGAACGTCCTGATCGAAGCCAAACCCTACGGTGATGTATACACCGGCACTTCCGTGAAAATCGACTGGTTCACGGCCGGGTAGGTGTCGGAGCCTGCCGTGCTTACCGGGCAACGATGCAATGCATGGCTGCGGCAGGATGAATACCGTCACGCAAGACCTATTCCCAGGATTTCCTGGCAAATCGCGCTGCCTGTTCGGCGCCGACCGACGCCGGGACACGGCCGAATTCAAGGAGCCCGATCCTTAGAATCAGACGGCTTTCCGGCGTCTCGATACACCGATCAGTCCCAACAGGCCTGAAGCGAACAAATAGACAGCCGCCGGTACTGGTACAGGATTGATCTGACCACCTGCAGAATAAATATCCAGGCCGTCGGCATCCTCTTCAAGTATAAAAAACAGGGCCAATTCAACATCGCCGGGATTGAACGGGTAATTGCTCGTATCGGTGTTGGCAAATGCGTTGGGATCGAGAATATAGGATAGCCCGACTTCTATTCGACCACCAGCCAGGGTGGTGTCATCGCCCTCAATGTCTACACCATCGACCAGATCCCCGGCACTGTATTTCGGGGAGCCAATAATGGAATTGAGAAAAGCGGCATCTTCCGCCGTTAACACCGTATCGTTCAGAACACTCAGACCGCCTGCAGCAATGCAACAACCAAACGATGTAAGCGTTACTCCATCGGAAATAGACCCGCTTGCGGTAACATCATCGATATTGCCAGAGAATTCTGTGCCAATAGCGACACCGGAATACACGCCAGTCCCGTTATCCGCGTCGACAAAATCCAACGGTCCGCTGAAATTGATAACCGCTGCGTTGGCATTCAGAGAAAACAGGGCCAATGCCATGGCAAGGAAATTCACAAGGTATGATGTGCGGGGTTTATTCATAGCTATCTCCGTAGATGACTTTATCTGCTTGACTGAACCAGGATTACACCCGGGAATGCCGCCTTCGGACTGGATCCAGTCTCCCGCGATACCCCTTCAGCTCATGGAATGGTATTTGAAGAACACTTACATCTGATTTACACATCGATACCGACGAATAGCGCGTCAGGTCGATCGGCGAAGTCCGGCGTGCAACAACACCGGATTCGCTGCACACGTCTCGACATCGGCCATGAGTGGACACAGGCCGAGTTGACCCAGAACTGCCACAGCCAGGACGGCTGCAGGAAGAATATATTCAGGCGGGCTCAGATCACGAACTGTGCAGTACCGTCGTGGAGCTACCGGTAACTCCG
>JBDNAP010000502.1:0-8679 GCA_039768325.1 Thiogranum sp. | reverse complement strand
GGGCGGGACCAGTTCAGGCTGTCGGCACGTTCGGCGAGGGTCGTCAGCACATCAAGTTCGGCAAGACTTTCGGCGCAGGATGACAGTGCTTGTCCATGCTCTAACAGCTGATCCAGCAGTCCATCGTAGAGCGTTTTTTCACGTTCCAGCGCCTTGCTGCGCGCGCTGAGCACCCGGTCTTCGTGTTGCTTGAGTGCCGGCGTAATGAAGCGCTCGACGCCCTTCAGCGTTTGCCGGCGCTGGTAGTTGTCGGGTACCTGCCCGGACTGACTGCGGCTGACTTCAATGTAGTAGCCGTGAACTCGGTTGTAGCGTATTTTCAGGTTGTTGATACCGGAACGTTGGCGTTCCTGCACTTCCATTTCCAGTAGTACCTGGTCGCTCTGTTCACTGAGCCGTTTCAGTTCGTCCAGTTCGGCGTCGTAACCCGCCGCAATAACACCGCCGTCGCGTAGCAAGGCCGGTGGGATATCGGGTATCGCCTTGCGCAGCAGCTTGAGGATTCCGGGATGTTCCTGGATACGTGACGATAATTCCCCGAGCAATGGATCGGTATCGCTGCGCAACAGCGTCTGCAATTCGGGCAGACGTGCGAGGGTATCGCGCAGCGCGCTTAAATCACGCGGGCGCGCGGACTTCAGCGCTATCCTCGACAGGATGCGTTCGAGATCGCAGCTGCCGCGCAGTTGCTCACGCAGGCTGTCAAACAGGCGGGCCTGTAACAGTGATTCAAGGCACTGGTGACGTTTTAACAGGACTTTGCGGTCACGCAGAGGGCGGTGTAACCATCGGCGCAGCAGTCGCCCACCCATGGCCGTCACGCTCTTATCCAGGATGGCGATCAGGCTATGCTGTTTATTACCGGACTGTGCCTGATCGAGCTCCAGATTACGGCGCGTTGCGGCATCCATGATCACGCTGTCTTCGCGTTGCTCGCTACGCAGGCCGCGCAGGTGGGGCAGCGCGGCGCGCTGGGTATCCTTGACGTACTGCAACAGCGCGCCAGCCGCCGCTACCGCAACAGGCATATCCTGGCAGCCAAAGCCGCTCAGGTCCTGTGTGCCGAACTGCTGGTTGAGCTGGCGGGCTGCAGTTTCGGTATCGAAATGCCAGGGCGGCAGGCGGTGCAGACCGCTGCGGTCCTGCATTGCCTGCGGTGGCGACAGGTTCTCGCTGACCAGCAACTCGGCGGGCTGCAGCCGCTCGATTTCGCCCAGCAGGGCCTCTTCACCGCTAAACTCTTGAACCACGAAACGCCCGGCGGAAAGATCCAGCGATGCCACACCGTAGAAACCTTCCTTGTCCAGGTGCAGCGCAACCAGCAGATTGTCGCGCCGTTCCTGGAGCAGGGCTTCTTCGGTCAGCGTGCCCGGCGTGACAATGCGCACCACCCCGCGTTCCACCGGTCCCTTGCTGGTGGCCGGATCACCCATCTGTTCACAGATGGCGACCGATTCGCCCAGCCGAACCAGCTTGACCAGATACTGGTCGACTGAATGAGCCGGGATGCCGGCCATGGGGATGGGTTCGCCGGCAGACTGACCACGACTGGTCAGTGTAATGTCCATGAGTTCCGAAGCCTTGCGAGCATCTTCGTAAAACAGTTCGTAGAAGTCTCCCATACGATAGAACACCAGGATATCAGGGTGTTGCGCCTTGATGCGCAGGTACTGCTGCATCATCGGCGTGTGTTTGCTGGCGCTGGGAAGGGCGGACATGGCGGGCAAGTGTAGCTGAAATGGCGGGTGCACTACAGCTTGCGAAAAGATGCCAGCTTTGATACTCATTAACCCGGTCAAGTGGGGAGCGATGGATGAATCTGGATCGGCGGCCGTACGTACCAGGAAAAAAGCGATAGATGGCTGAGGCGTTAGCAGACCTCGCCACCGGTCTGGCGGCGGCGCTGCGACGTCGCGGTGAGTGGCTGGTGACGGCTGAGTCCTGTACGGGCGGCTGGGTGGCAAAAATTTGCACTGACCTCGCCGGCAGTTCAGCGTGGTTTGAACGTGGTTTTGTCACCTACAGCAACGACTCCAAGCAGGAAATGCTCGGGGTGTCGGCTGAAACCCTCGACCGCTATGGCGCGGTGAGCGAACAGGTGGTGCAGGAAATGGCTGCAGGTGCTTTGCAGAACAGCCACGCACAGTGGGCGCTGGCAATCAGTGGGCTGGCCGGACCCGGCGGTGGTTCCGGGGAAAAACCGCTGGGGACGGTCTGCTTTGCCTGGGCCGGGCCGGATGGGTGGGTGATGAATCGGCGTTACCGCTTCGACGGGGACCGGGAGGCGGTGCGTCGGCAGGCGGTGTCAACCGCGCTCTCGCTGTTAACCGCTCACCTCAACTGAGTGACGTGAATCGGTCAATGTGAATGATGAGGTATACCTGTGGCCAGTCGAACCAGAACCCGACGGCTGTTCTTTGCCTTGTGGCCCGATGCGCGGGTACGCACGCAACTGGTGGCGTTCTCCCGCCACTGGACGAAGCGTGCGGTGGCGGATGACAAGCTGCACATGACGTTGTTGTTTCTGGGCAGGTGTAGCGAGCGGGAGCGGGCCTGTTTTTCTCAAGCTGCGTCGAAGGTCGAGTGCCAACCATTTGAATTATATCTGGATTATCTGGGTGGCTGGCCTAAACCCGGCATCCAGTGGTTGGGAACCAGCCAGATTCCCGGCGTTCTGTCGGGACTCGTTGGCAGCCTGACAGCAGAAATGGAGCCGTGCGGCTTCGAGGCCGAGAAACGACGGTTTGTTCCCCACATAACCCTTGCTCGCAAGGTCAGGCAGCCAAAGGTGAAAACGGGTATCGAAGCGATTTGCTGGCCGGTGCGGGACTTTGTGCTGGTTGAATCGGCCGTTGTCGAGGGTGGTGTCGGGTATGAGGTACTGCAGCGCTGGCCCTTTGAAAAAAACGCCTAGCGAATCCTGGCAATACGCGAGCTCTTCGCGGACAGGATTAGGGAAAGAGAGTAAATTAGATGCCGGCACTGGTAATTCTCAAAACACTGTTTATTTTTACAGTAGTGTGGTGCATACTCGGCGCTAATCGGCAGTGAAGCCGTTTGGACGCAAATCACGGTCAACCCGCGGGGCAGGGATTGCCCGCAACTTAAACGACGTAAGCGGAGAAGTCTATGGACGATCACAAGCGTAAGGCGCTCAGTGCAGCGCTGGGGCAGATTGAGAAACAGTTTGGCAAAGGTTCCGTCATGCGTATGGGCGATGTCAGCGCCGCGCGTGATATCGATGTGGTTTCTACCGGTTCGCTGGGGCTGGATGTAGCCCTGGGGGTTGGTGGTCTGCCACGCGGACGCGTGGTTGAAATTTACGGTCCCGAGTCTTCCGGTAAAACCACCTTGACCCTGCAAGTCATCGCTGAAGCGCAAAAGATCGGCGGTACCGCGGCCTTTATCGATGCAGAGCACGCACTGGACCCGGCGTATGCCGAGAAACTTGGTGTGCAGATCGACGATCTGCTGGTGTCTCAGCCCGACACTGGTGAACAGGCGCTGGAGATAGCCGATATGCTGGTGCGTTCCAGCGCCGTCGACATCGTTGTGGTCGACTCGGTCGCCGCGCTGACACCCAAAGCCGAAATCGAAGGCGAAATGGGTGATTCCCACATGGGATTGCATGCCCGTCTGATGTCTCAGGCCCTGCGCAAACTGACCGCCAATATCAAACGTTCCAATACACTGGTCATTTTCATCAATCAGATTCGCATGAAAATCGGCGTCATGTTCGGCAACCCGGAAACCACGACCGGTGGTAATGCCCTGAAATTCTACGCCTCGGTGCGCCTGGATATCCGCCGTATCGGTGCCATCAAGAAGGGCGATGAAATTATCGGTAACGATACCCGCGTCAAAGTGGTCAAGAACAAGATGGCGCCACCGTTCAAACAGGCGCAATTCGAAATTCTCTACGGTGAGGGTATTTCCCGCCAGGGTGAATTGATCGACCTGGGTGTCAAGCATGATATCATCGATAAAGCCGGTGCCTGGTACAGTTACAACGGTGACCGCATCGGCCAGGGTAAGGATAATGTGCGCAACTTCCTCAAGGACAATCCGGAGATCGCGCAGGATATCGAACAGCAGTTGCGCGCCAAGCTACTGAACAAGACGCCTGCGCCTGTAGAAGCCGTTGAACCGCTCGAATCCACTGGCTGACGATAGCGTCGAGGTTTACCAGGAGTCGTACGCAACGGCGTTACGGCTTCTGACGCGCCGTGAACACAGTGAGTCGGAGTTGCGCCACAAGCTCATGGGGCGCAATGTACCGGACACCATCGTTGATACTGTTGTTATGCAACTGACCGACGAAGGTTTGTTAAGTGACCAGCGTTTCGCCGAGGTATATGTCCGTGGCCGATTTGAGCGGGGTTGTGGGCCGCTACGTATCCGGGCTGAGTTGCGTGAGCGGGGTATCAGCGACGATTTGACGGAGCAAATGCTGGCAGGACTCTCCCGGTTATGGGTTGAATCTGCCGGCCGACAGCGCAGCAAACGATTTGGTCGCCAGCTTCCCGGTGAATACCGGGAGCGCACAAAACAGATGCGTTTTTTACAGCAGCGGGGTTTTACCTCTGACCAGATCCAGGCGGTTTTTGCTGTGCTATAACGGGCATTGGTCTATCATAAAAAGCGGGGTTTCCTTCTTGCCTGAACAGCAGAATCACTTGTATCCCGCGGCCTTTATCCTGTACCTTTCTGCGTCATGAGCGGCATGTTCAGTACAACCGATATCCGTAATATCTTTCTGGAATATTTTCAGGCACAGGACCATGAAGTGGTGCCTTCCAGCCCGCTCGTGCCCGCCAACGACCCCACCCTGCTGTTTACCAATGCCGGGATGGTACAGTTCAAGGATGTGTTCCGCGGGCGCGAGAAGCGCCATTATGCGCGTGCCGCCAGCTCACAGCGCTGTGTGCGTGCCGGCGGCAAGCACAATGATCTGGAAAATGTCGGTTATACCGCACGCCACCACACCTTTTTTGAAATGCTGGGCAATTTCAGCTTCGGCGACTATTTCAAGCGCGACGCCATTCGTTACGCATGGGAGTTCCTGACCGATGTACTGAAGCTGCCGGCGGAACGCCTGTGGGTCACGGTATTCGAAGAAGACGATGAGGCAGCGGACATCTGGCTGAACGAAATCGGTGTGTCCGCACAGCGCTTTTCCCGCATCGGTGCCAAAGACAATTTCTGGTCCATGGGGGACACCGGCCCCTGCGGACCCTGTTCGGAGATATTCTACGACCACGGCCCTGAGGTGGCCGGCGGACCGCCGGGAACACCGGAACAGGACGGTGATCGCTATATCGAGATCTGGAACCTGGTGTTCATGCAGTATGACCGTAGTGCAAGTGGTGACTTGCAGCCGTTACCAAAACCATCGGTGGATACCGGCATGGGGCTGGAGCGTCTGGCCGCCATACTGCAGGGCGTGCACAGTAACTATGAAACTGATCTGTTTCAGCATCTGATCAAGGTGACCGCTGAAGTGGCGGGCACAGGGGATCTCGAAGACAATTCACTTCGTGTGATCGCCGATCATATACGCGCCTGTGCATTTTTGATTGTCGATGGCGTGATTCCGTCAAACGAAGGCAGAGGTTACGTTTTGCGTCGCATAATCCGGCGCGCCATTCGTCACGGTCACAAACTCGGCAAGCGTGAATCTTTTTTTCATAAACTGGTCGTGCCGCTGGTCGGGGAAATGGGCGATGCCTATCCGGAACTGGCCAAAGCACAGTTACAAGTCGAGCGGGTTCTGCAGCAGGAGGAAATCCGCTTTGCGGAAACCCTTGACCACGGTATGAAAATTCTCGAAGAGGCCATCGCCGATCTGCCCGGGGATATCATTCCGGGTGACACGGTGTTCAAACTCTACGATACCTACGGATTCCCGGTCGATCTGACCGCTGACATTGCACGGGAGCACAATCTATCGCTTGATATGCCAGGCTTCGAGACTGAAATGGAAGCCCAGCGGGCCAGAGCGCGAGCTGCCGGCGGTTTTGAAACGGTAAACGCGAGCGGGCTCGCTCTCGAAGGCAGTACCGAATTTACTGGCTATGAATGCCTAACAGATAAGTCCGCTGTCACGGCGTTATATGAAGGTGGAGAAGCCGTCGAAATTCTGTGCGATGGTGAAGAAGGAATCGCTTTGCTCGATCGCACGCCATTCTATGCGGAGTCCGGTGGTCAAGTGGGTGACCGTGGCGTCATCCGCAGTAGTGGGGGTGGTGTGTTTCGGGTTAACGATACCCAGAAGCAGGGCGAGGGTGTGGTCGCGCATATCGGTCTGGTGACGCAGGGTGAGATCAGGCTGGGAGACAGCGTTGAAGCGCTGGTTGACGAGGAGCGTCGTTCAGCAACACGTCTCAATCACTCGGCGACTCACTTGATGCATGCTGCGTTGCGACAGGTACTCGGCGACCACGTTCAGCAAAAAGGATCGCTGGTGGATCCCGATCGCCTGCGCTTCGATTTTTCGCATTTTCAGCCACTCGACGCGGAAGAGTTGAAGAAAATAGAAACCTTGGTGAATGAGCAGATTCGGACCAATGCCGACGTGGAAACCCGCATTATGCCGGTTGACAAGGCCATGGAAGCCGGCGCCATGGCTCTATTCGGCGAGAAGTACGGCGATGAAGTGCGGGTGCTGTCGATCGGTGACTTCTCGGTTGAACTCTGTGGTGGGACTCACGCCAGTCGGGCCGGTGACATCGGCCTCTTCAAGATAGTCTCGGAAGCCGGTATCGCATCCGGCGTACGCCGCATAGAAGCTGTAACCGGTGCCGCTGCCCTGGAATATATCAATGAAACTGAAAAGAATGTCAGCGAGGTAGCGAATCTGGTCAAAGCCGGTCGGGAGGAGGCGGTGGCCAAGGTGGGCCAGCTCCTGGAGCGTAACCGCAGGCTGGAAAAAGAGCTGGAAGCGCTGAAAGCCAGACTGGCCAGCAGCCAGGGCAGTGATCTTTCCGGCCAGGCGCGGGAGGTGGATGGTATCAAGGTGCTGGCCGCCAGGCTGGAGGGCGCCGATGCCAAGAGCTTGCGCGATACTGTGGATCAGTTGAAAAATAAACTGGGTGCAGCAGCCGTCATATTGGGCGCTGTCACGGATGGCAAGGTTGCACTGGTTGCGGGCGTTACCAAGGCGGAGACTAAATGCATCAAGGCCGGGGAACTCGTGAATCACGTGGCCAGTCAGATTGGCGGCCGTGGCGGTGGTCGGCCGGACATGGCGCAAGCCGGCGGCAGTCAACCGGAGAACCTTGAAGCGGCGCTGGAGTCGGTTGCCGACTGGGTCAAACAGCAAATCGCCGCATCCTAGCATCAATTAGAAGTTTTATCCTGCCTCGATTTGTAGTTTAATCGCCATTTTTGGTGCAAACTACCGCATTTATGAGCAAATATGTCACTTATTGTCCAAAAATACGGCGGCACCTCGGTCGGGACACCCGAGCGGATTCAGGCCGTGGCCGAAAAAATCATTCAATGCCGGGAACAGGGCAATCAGTTGGTGGTCGTAGTTTCGGCCATGAGCGGTGAAACGGATCGATTGTTGACCCTGGCTGCCACTATATCCGGACGTCCCACACCACGTGAGCTGGATGTGCTGCTGGCGACCGGTGAGCAGACCACCATAGCGTTGCTGTCAATGGCGCTGGAGGAGCTCGGCTGTGCGGCGCGTTCCTACACCGGTGCGCAGGTACATATTCTGACGGATAACGCCCATAACAAAGCAAGAATCCTGGATATCGATGCAAATCGCGTCCGTTCCGATCTGGCGGCAAACCGTGTGGTGGTGGTGGCTGGCTTCCAGGGGGTGGATGAAAACGGCAATATCACCACCCTCGGCAGGGGCGGGTCTGATACCACTGCAGTTGCACTCGCTGCAGCACTGAAAGCTGACGAATGCCAGATATTTACCGACGTCAATGGCGTGTACACCACTGATCCGAGAGTCGTGCCCGATGCTCGTCGTTTGGAACGAATAACCTTTGAAGAAATGCTGGAAATGGCTAGTTTAGGGTCAAAAGTGCTGCAAATCCGTGCCGTGGAGTTCGCAGGCAAGTACAATGTACCGTTACGCGTACTTTCCAGTTTCGAACAAGGTGACGGTACGCTCATTACCTATGAGGACGAACGTGTGGAGCAGGCGTTAATTTCCGGGATCGCTTTCAATCGAGATGAAGCGAAGTTGACGGTACTTGGCGTCCCGGATCAACCCGGTGTCGCGCACAGGATTCTGGGTCCCATTGCCGATGCCAATATCGAAGTGGACATGATCATCCAGAACATCGCTCCCGATGGCAAGACCACCGATTTCACCTTCAGTGTTCATCGTAACGACTACCAGCGTGGTATGCAGATTCTGCAGCAGACAGCACAACAGATGGGCGCCAGCGAAGTTTCCGGTGATACCAAGATTGTGAAAATATCGCTGGTAGGCGTCGGTATGCGTTCCCACGCCGGTATTGCTTCAACCATGTTTGAGACTCTGGCGAAGGAAGGAATCAATATAAGAATGATCTCAACGTCAGAAATTAAGGTGTCGGTGGTAGTCGACGAAAAATACCTCGAGTTGGGTGTTCGGGCCCTCCACGAGGCGTTCCATCTGGATCAGGCAGCGACGGCTTGATCTTCCGGTAACCGCGGCGGGCGGTTTTTTTT
>JBDNAP010000501.1:0-3529 GCA_039768325.1 Thiogranum sp. | reverse complement strand
TGCGCGCCTTCCTGGTCGCGTCGCTGGCACTGTGCTGCGCCATCGGTCTGCAGTCTGCGCTGGCCGCGGAGCCGATCAAACTGGGTGCGACGGCATCGCTCAGCGGCGTCTATGCAGGCCCGGCGCAAGCGCAGCTGGAAGGTATCCGGATGTGGGTGCACGATATCAACGCCCGTGGCGCGTTGCTCGGGCGCAAGGTGGAGCTGGTCTACTATGACGACGAGTCGGACCCCGACACCACCCGGCGCCTGTATCAGCGTCTGATCAACGACGACAAGGTCGACCTGCTGATCGGGCCGTATTCCTCGGACCTCACCCTGGTCGCCAGTGACGTCGCCGAGCAGCATGACTTTCCCATGGTCGCCGCCGGGGCTGCCGCCAGCGACATCTGGTCGCGCGGTTACCGGAATATTTTCCAGGTCGACGCGCCGGCGTTCGAGTATATGGACCTGCTCATCAAATCGGCCAGGAACAACGCGGGGCTGACCCGCATCGCACTCATCTATCCGGCCGCGGATTTTTCGCGCGAGGTGGCCGAGGGTGTGCGCGCCAAGGCCGCCGAGCAGGGCATGGAGATCGTGTTTGACGAGGAATACCCCCTGGACAGTATCGAGTTTGCTGATCTCGTGCGACGTATGCGCTTGAGCGCGCCGGAACTGATCATTGGTGCCACCTATCTGAATGACTCGATCGCCTTCGTCCGGGAAACCAAAAGGCAGCAGCTGTCGCCCAAGGCCATGGCCTTTACGGTGGGTCCGGCACTGCCGGAGTTCGGCGACGCGCTGGGCGATGACGCCGACGGTATTATCGGCGTGGTGTCCTGGATGCGCAGTGGCCGCGTCCCCATGGCCTTTGATTTTTCGTTCCGCTACAAGGAAAAGTTCGGTCGCAATGCCGGCGTCCACGCCGCCTACGGCTATGGCGCCGCCCAGGTGCTGGAAGCCGGGGTACGCCTCGCCGGTTCGCTGGATAAAGACGCCATCCGCCAGCAGCTGCGCGACATGCTGTTCGGTTCCCTGCTGGGTAATTACCGGGTCGACGAGACCGGTAAACAGACGGGCAAGACGATTTTTCTCATGCAGTGGCAGAACGGATTCCGCCTCCTCGTCTCGCCGCCGGTGGTTAGAGACGCCGAAATCGTCTATCCCTTCAAACCCTGGTCGGAGCGTTAGTCAACTGGCTTTATGCGAGAAATCCGGGCAGTCGTCACTCGGCACCTGATCACAGGGGCACTTATTTTTCTCCCACGCTCACGGCGATACGCCATCGAGCGACGCCTGCGCGGCAAGGAAGAATATCGCAAGCTACAGTCGGCCGACTGGGTGCTCATCTCCTGGGGCAAAAGCGGTCGCACCTGGTTCCGGGTCATGTTGTCACGGTTTTATCAGCTGAAGCACGGGTTGCCCATGCGCCACCTGCTCGAGTTTGACAATCTCCATAAAATGAAGCCGGCTGTTCCCAGGGTCCTGTTCAGCCACAATAACTACCTGCGGGCTTATCTCGAGGACTGGGATAGCCTCAACCATTTTAGTGGTAAAAAAGTCGTCATGCTGGTACGTGACCCGCGCGACGTGGCGGTATCGCAGTTTTTCCAGTGGAAGTACCGCATGCGGCCGCACAAGATTCGGCTCAACCAGTACCCGGCTCGAGGCGAGGCGGTGAGCACTTTCGAGTTTGTCACCAATCCGGTCTGTGGCGTGCCGAGGATCGTGGAATTTTTCAATGGCTGGGCGAAGGCGTTGCCCGAACTCAAGGACATCCTGATCATCCGTTACGAAGACATGCGCGTGGATCCAGTGGCTGTCATGCAACAGGTACTGGATTTTGTCGGTACCCCCGGCACCCCGGAACAGATTGAGCAGGCGGTCGAGTTTGCCTCTTTAGACAATATGAAAAAGCTGGAAGAGAAGCGTGTCTTCTGGGGTAGTGGTGCGCGGGTGAAAGCGGGTGATCGAAAGAATCCGGATTCGTTCAAAGTGCGCCGCGGCAAGGTCGGCGGTTACCGCGATTATTTCGACGACCAGCAGGTGGAGTTGATCGATAAACTGGTGGCGGAGGGACTCGATCCGGTGTTCGGCTATCGGACGGGGAACAACACTGACGATACGCGTGCCGATGCTGTACCGATCGTTGAACAAACCGGTACGACTGCGCAGAACAGGCCGTGAATACGTCCATGTAGGCGCGGCGGCAGCATCTGTCACGGATGCCCGGCGGTTTTTCGGGGCTGCCGACGGTTCTGCACAGCTGCACCGGCAGAGTTAATTTATATACTAGTTAAAGGAGCAGTATGACCGCTTCCTCCGAGACAAGCAGTCAGCAGGTATTTGTATCCCGTGCACTCGAAGCGGCTATTCGCATTGGTCTGATTTTTTTGCTGCTTGCCTGGTGTTTCCAGATCGTCCGACCGTTCATTACCCCGATAGTCTGGGGTGCCATCATTGCCATTGCCGCCTATCCGGGCTATCAATGGTTACAGGCCAGGTTGGGCGGACACCGCAAGCTGGCCGCGATGCTGTTCACACTTGTTATGCTCATCGTCGTAATTGTGCCGACCGTGATGCTCAGCGGAACGCTGGTCGAGACTGTAAAGCCGTTGGCAGTGGAGCTGAGTGAGGGAAGCCTGACAATTCCGCCGCCGGCGGAGACTATTAAAAGCTGGCCGGTGATAGGCGAGAATTTATACAGTTTCTGGCTATTGGCGTCACATAATATCGAGGCGGCGCTGCATAAGATCGGGCCGCAGATCAAAATTGTAGGTACCTGGCTGCTGACCACGGCCGCCGGTGCCGGCTTCGGTATACTGCAGTTCGTTTTCGCGATACTTATCGCCGGTGTGCTAATGCCCCAGGCTAGTGGCGCCTATAGTGTCGCGCACGCACTTTCCACGCGGCTTGCCGGTGAGCAACGCACCGATCTTGTCGATCTGGCGGAAAAAACCGTGCGCAGTGTCGCCTCGGGCATACTCGGCGTGGCGCTCATCCAGTCACTGCTGGCGGGGCTGGGTTTCATGGTGGCCGGTGTGCCCGCGGCCGGTTTCTGGGCGCTGCTTTGCCTGCTGCTGAGCGTGGCCCAGATAGGCATCACCCTGATCCTGATCCCGGTTGTCATCTACCTGTTTAACACCGCCGATATGGTCACCGCGGTCGGCTTTCTGATCTGGAGTATCCCGGTCGGCCTGATCGACAACATCCTCAAACCGATTTTTCTGGCGCGCGGCGTCAAGACGCCGATGGTGATTATTTTCATGGGTGCGATCGGCGGCTTCCTGGCCTCGGGTATTATCGGCCTGTTCGTCGGTGCAGTCGTGCTTTCGCTGAGTTATGAGGTGGTCCTGCTGTGGCTGAACCAGGGTGTACAAGAGGCGAAGTCTGATTTTAATATGCCGGCTGTTGAAGGCACGCGCACCGAATAGCCTATTTCAATAGTGGATCTTCCCCTGATCGGGTGGGTAGAATACGCTTGTAGGGCCGAATTCATTCGGCCAATAATACTTGGAGACAAGGAGGTCGCCATGTCCTACGACGCG
>JBDNAP010000500.1:0-3560 GCA_039768325.1 Thiogranum sp. | reverse complement strand
CCTAAAGTCGAGGCCGGCCTGTATCTGGTGCCGAAAGTCATTGAATAGAATAGCCGAACAAGCCCATGTATCAAAAGACGATTGCTGAACTGGCCGCTGGCCTGCGCGCCGGCGAGTTTACCAGTGAAGAACTGACCCAAAGCTACCTCGATCGTATTGAGCAGCACGATGAGAAACTGAACAGTGTCCTGACGCTAACCGCGGCGGCGGCGCTGGAAGCAGCAAAAACAGCGGATAAAAGATTGCAAACCGGCGATGCCACGATGCTGACCGGCATCCCGTATCTGCACAAGGACATATTCTGCACCCAGGGGGTGCGTACCAGTTGCGGTTCGCGCATGCTGGACAATTTCGAGGCGCCTTATGACGCCACCGTCACCGCCCGGCTGAACGATGCCGGTGCGGTCATGCTGGGCAAGACCAACATGGATGAGTTCGCCATGGGCTCGTCCAACGAAACCAGTTATTACGGCCCGGTTAAAAACCCCTGGGACCTGGAGCGTGTGCCGGGCGGTTCCTCGGGCGGCTCGGCCGCCGCCGTGGCTGCACGCCTGGCGCCGCTGGCCACCGGTACCGACACCGGCGGCTCGATCCGCCAGCCGGCGGCCTTGTGCGGGGTTACCGGCATCAAACCGACCTACGGCCGCGTGTCGCGTTTCGGCATGATTGCCTTTGCTTCCAGCCTGGATCAGGGTGGTCCTTTTGCGGCCTGTGCAGAAGATGCCGCGCATATGCTGGAAGCCATGTCAGGGTTTGACTGTCGTGATTCCACCAGCATCGATCGGCCCGTCGATCGCTACGCAGAAGGGCTGGCTGCGGATTTATCCGGTCTGAGCATCGGCCTGCCCAGCGAGTATTTTGGGGAAGGCCTGGATGTCCGGGTGGGTGATGCCGTTGAAGCGGCTATTGAGGAATACAGGCAACTGGGTGCCGAGGTGAAGGAAATCAGTCTGCCCCATGCGTCGCTGGCGGTGCCGGCCTATTATGTAGTGGCGCCTGCGGAATGCTCCTCCAATCTGTCACGGATGGACGGTGTGCGTTTCGGTTACCGTTGCGACAATCCCAGGGATCTTGAAGACCTGTATACACGTTCACGTGGCGAAGGCTTTGGTGCCGAGGTGAAGCGACGTATTATGGTGGGCACCTATGCTCTGTCTGCCGGTTATTACGATGCCTATTACCTCAAGGCGCAGCAGGTGCGGCGCATGATCCGCGACGATTTCGCCACGGCATTTGAAGATGTCGATATCATTATGGGCCCGACCGCGCCCACTACCGCGTTTAAACTGGGTGAAAAAGCGGACGACCCGGTGACCATGTACCTGTCGGATACCTACACCATAGCCGTGAACCTGGCGGGTCTGCCGGCCATGTCAGTGCCGGCCGGCATGATTGATGGTCTGCCGGTCGGATTGCAGTTGGTCGGCAACTATTTTGACGAAGGCCGCCTGCTGAATGCGGCGCACAGGTTTCAGCAGGTCACTGACTGGCATACGCGTATGCCGGCGGGATTTGAATAATGACCCAGGCCATTATTTTAAATATATCCGTGTGGGCCGCCGGTGTGCCCGCCCGGTGAGGACGCCGTGAATCCATCCATGGAGGCTTGATGGCAGCATCCCTGCTGCCAACACCTCACCAAGCGGGCACATCAGCGGCTGCGGAAAATCCGGCGTTGATTGTGGCCGGGCTAATAGCCCATGAACTTATCGGTAAATGGACAGTTAAACAAACGGGTGCCATTTCTGGCTATCCGGATCATTGAAAACTGTAGTTGAGCGCTAAAAGGTAAGAGAGAGTCACTAATATGGAATGGGAAGTTGTTATCGGCCTGGAGATACACGCCCAGCTGGCCACCAAAAGCAAGATTTTTTCCGGCGCCTCGACCGCCTACGGCGCTGCGCCCAATACCCAGGCCTGTGCCGTTGATCTCGGCCTGCCGGGGGTGCTGCCGGTCCTGAATGCAGGGGTGGTCAGCATGGCGGCCAAATTCGGCCTGGCGACACACTCTGCGGTGGCAAAGCGTTCGGTATTTGCGCGCAAGAACTATTTTTATCCCGACCTGCCCAAGGGATACCAGATCAGTCAGTTCGAGTTGCCCATCGTTCACGACGGCTATATCGATATCGACATGGAAGATGGCGAGACCAGGCGCATCGGCATCACCCGTGCTCATCTGGAAGAAGACGCAGGAAAATCCCTGCACGAAGATTTCCACGGTGAGACCGGCATCGATTTGAACCGTGCCGGTACGCCGTTGCTGGAAATCGTCTCTGAACCGGATATGCGTTCTGCCAGGGAAGCCGTAGCGTATATGAAAAAAATTCACGCCCTGGTGCGTTATCTGGATATCTGTGACGGCAATATGCAGGAAGGCTCGTTTCGTTGTGACGCCAATGTATCGATACGACCCAAGGGGCAGGAAGCGTTTGGCACCCGTGCAGAGATCAAAAACATCAACTCGTTCCGTTTTGTCGAACGTGCCATCAACTATGAAATCGAGCGCCAGATCGATGTCATCGAAGCGGGTGGAGAGGTGGTGCAGGAAACCCGTCTATACGACGCGGACAGGGACGAAACCCGGTCCATGCGCAGCAAGGAAGAGGCCAATGACTACCGCTACTTCCCGGACCCGGACCTGTTGCCACTGGAGATGGATCAGGTCTTTATCGATGGAGTGGAAAAAACATTACCTGAACTGCCGGATGCAAAACGTGACCGCTTCATGCAGGCGTACGGTCTGACCCGCTACGATGCCGGCGCATTAACGGCCAGTCGTGAACTGGCGGATTTCTTTGAGCGTACGGTCGAGGCGGCCGGTGGTGAAGGTAAACTGTCTGCCAACTGGGTGATGGGGGAGCTGTCGGGTCTGTTAAACAAGGAAGGCAGGGATATCAGTGCAAGCCCGGTCAGTCCTGACCGCCTGGGCGGCATGTTGCAGCGTATCAAGGACGGCACCATCTCCGGTAAAATTGCCAAGCAGGTCTTCGAGGCGATGTGGAACGGCGAAGGCGACGCAGACGCCATCATTGAGAAAAAAGGCCTGAAGCAGATTACCGATACAGGTGCTATCGAAAAAATCGTTCTCGACGTACTGCACGCCAACCCCAAACAGGTAGAACAGTACAAGGGGGGTCAGGAAAAGTTGCTGGGCTTCTTTGTCGGGCAGGTGATGAAGGCCACCCAGGGCAAGGCCAATCCCGGCGAGGTCAACAAGATTCTAAAAGGCCTGCTCTCGGCTTAGCTGGTGGTGAACGGGTGCACTAGTGTACTGTCACGTATTAAATGCACATATCAGAGCATCACAAATGGCTCACAGCAAGGCGCAGCTCGCAGGCAATGGTGGGTACCCTTGTCAAGAGCTGCAACGCCGCTGTGGGCCATTTGTGAGGCTCCCTTCGGGCGAGGCGCTAAGCGGCCATCTGCGTTGTTGCATTGGCTTGACATAGGGGTACTATGCCTTCACCAATGCGCCTAGCAGCTGACCGCTTAGCGTCTCGCTGATATGTACATTTAATACGTGACAGTACACTAAATTTCCAGCTGCACCCGCTCGGCCT
>JBDNAP010000499.1:0-3439 GCA_039768325.1 Thiogranum sp. | reverse complement strand
GGGACGCCCCCGGCATTCCAGTCTCTGCACCTCCCGGCCATCGTACAACAAGGGACAGGGAAACTGCCCCCCGCTGCTGTAGTCCAGGGTATTTTTCTCCAGATCGATAACGCCGTACAGCATAGTGAGATGTTTATCCAGATTCTGACGGCAATAGTCCCGGTTAAGGCGCTGAAGGACACGCTGCGGGTGCAGAATCGTCATGTCAACCGTCTGCCACAAAGTATCACGGTACTGGACAATCAGCGTATGAAGCATCACCGTCACAAACGCCGAGGCCGCACCGTGACCGGAAACATCGGCCATGTAGAAACCAATATGCTGATCGTCGATGGGGAAGTAGTCCATGAAATCCCCGCTGAGATACATGGAGGGATAAAGACGCCGCCTGAACCTGTAATTACCGAAACGCCTGTTATCCTCCGGCAACAACTGGAATTGAATCGCCCGGCCGGCCTCCTCATCGTCCTGTAACTGCCGCAGGGTCTCGGTCAGCTCCCGGTTCAGCGTTTCCAGGTTCTCACGGTATTCACGGTTCTGACGGACCAGTTCGGCATGTTTCAACACGCGGCGCACGGCATTTTCCAGCACCGCCATATCATGGATAGGCTTGGTGACATAGTCCCAGGCACCGCGCTTCAGCGCCTGAACCGCATAACTGAGCAGGCTGACCCCGGAGACCACGATTACCGGGGTTTCCGGTGACTCGGCGGTAATAGTGGCAAGGATCTCCAGGCCATCTATTCCCGGCAGGCGTAAATCACACAACACCACATCGGCCCCTTCGCGGCGAAAGAGCTCCAGCCCGCTGGGACCGTCATTGGCCTCCAATACGGTAAAACCACTGTCCTCGAGATAGGCGACAATACCGTTGCGAATCGCAGACTCGTCCTCAATCGTCAGGATTTTCGCTGTCTCAGTCATCACAATGCGGTTGTCTTCCAGCATTTATTATAGTTCAGTTTGTCCCGGACCCTGCCGCGTGCCCGGCCCTGGCGATCACGCCGGCTGGTGACGCAATGGCAAGCGTACCGTAAAACACGTCCCTTCGCCGGGGGTCGAGGTGACGTCAATAGTGCCCTTGTGCTGTTCGGTGACCATGAAATAAGAGACCGACAGGCCCAGACCGGTCCCTTCACCGACGGCCTTGGTTGTAAAGAACGGTTCAAACACCCGTCGCCGCGTCTGTTCGTCCATGCCGGGGCCATTATCCTCGACTTCGATCCTGGCGTATTCATTTTCCCTGCGGGTACGCAGGGTAATACGGTGTGGGGACGGGCTGTCGCTGAGACTCATAGCCTGAGCGGCATTCTTGACCAGGTTGAGAAACACCTGCTCGATCTCGGTGTGATCGCAAACCACCAGTTCGAGTTCCGGATCGAAATCACGCACAATCTCCAGCTGTTTGAAGTCATATTTTTTCTTTAGATCATAGTCGCTGGCGGCCAGCCGCAGCACTGCATCCAGTATCTCGTGGATGTGCGCGGGCAGGAACTCGGTGGTCGTGCTGCGGCTGAAAGCGAGCATGTCTGCCACGATTCGGCTGGCGCGGCTGGCTGCCTGCTGGATGGAATCGACGAATTCCGTGATGCCGCGTTCCTCCAGGTAACGATACACCAGCTGCAGATCAACGCCCACTGCCTCGGCCGCACGGCGGTTTGCCTCCAGATCAGCAGAGAGCCGGCGCTGGATATTCTGGCTGCTTTGCAACACACCGCTCAACGGATTATTGATCTCATGCGCCATACCGGCGGCGAGTCCGCCCACCGACATCATCTTCTCCGTCTGCACCATCATCTGCTCCATACGAACCCGGTTGGTGATGTCGTCGATCCGGATCACTGCGCCGGCCGCACCTTCGTCCAGCAGTGGATAGACCATGACATCGGCATAACGCGTTTCCCCATGCTTCTCGGTAATGAGACGCTCTGTCCGTATCGGGCTGTGACTGCGGATGGCTTCCTGAATATTTTCCAACTGCGTTGCAAATTCCGGAAACAGCGTACCGAACAGTTCACCGATCGCCCGCTCGGTTGGCACGCGGGTGGTTTGTACCGCACTCTGATTCCATTCGGTTACCCGCCCCTGCTCGTCGACCCCGACCAGCACCGATGGCATGGAGTCGATAATATTCTTGAGATAGGTGCGCATACGTTGTAACTCGTGATCGACCTGTACGCGCTCGGAGATATCCACAATCGCGCTGAGGATGAGCAACTCCTGGTCTGTCTCGACCGGACTGAGGCCGATTTCGATAGGAAACTCACTGCCGTCTTTGCGCAGGCCGAACAGGTTGCGCCCCAGGCCCATTGCCCTGGCGCGATGTTCTGCGATGAAGCCCCTGCGGTAGTCCGGGTGCGCGCTGCGCATACGCTCCGGAATCAGCATCTCGATTTGCTCGCCCAGCAATTCCTCCCGCTGGTAGCTGAAATATTTCTCTGTCTGCTTATTGACCAGTAGAATCCGGCCCGTTGAATCGACCATGATGATGCCGTTCGGGGCTGACTCGACGACCAGCCGTAACAAGGTTTCCGCTCTCTCACGCTGCGTGATATCGGCTATTTCCCCCACTACCATCAGCGGTTCGTTGTGTGCGTCACGCACGAGTCCGGCACGCGCCCTGCCGGTAATGACTGCGCCATCATGCCGGATATAGCGCTTTTTCATCTCGTAGCTTTTGATGTCGCCCTGTATAAGCTGCTGAAAGTTTTTTGTGGTCTCTGCCCAGTCATCGGGATGGGTAATGTCTTTGATGTTCATGTCCGTCAGTTCATCAGGTGAATAACCTAAAACGGTACACAAGGTAGGATTGACGGTGAGCAACTCGCCCGCCAAATCGGTTGTCAGGATGCCAATGGGCGCGTTCTCCAGCGTCAGTCGCAGCTGTTCCTCGCGCTGACGCAGTTGCTCTTCTGCGCGTTGCTGTACTGTTATGTCTTCACCGGAGCTCAGTGTTGCAGTGACGTTGCCCTCGTCGTCATACAACAGTGTATTGTGCCAGGCGATAAGCCTTTCCTCACCGCTGCTGGTCAGTACCGGGTTATGGTAGTACTCGGGCAGAGCCTGCTCCTGCGACACCAGTTTATCGAATAATCCCCTGACCTGCTCCCTGATGCCTTCCGGTATGACGGTATCAAACCAGTTCATGCCGATAAGCTCCTGCTCTTGCTTGCCCAACAGATCACAGCCTTTCCTGTTGATCAGGCGGATCCGCTGATCGGCACCGATCACCAGAATAATAGCGCCGGCAACGTCGAGATAGCGCTGCGCCCTGTTTCTCTCGTTCTTCAGCGCCTGTTCAGTCTGTTGGCGGTATATTTCGCCGCCAACCCATTGCCCCATCAGGTTGAGCACCTCTTTTTCGTTAGATGTAAAAGTGATATTCCGTGGTGTCGGGCTTGAGAAATTCAGGGTACCGTAGACCACGTTCCCGGTTACT
>JBDNAP010000498.1:0-5468 GCA_039768325.1 Thiogranum sp. | reverse complement strand
TTGCGGAAAGTCCCTCTGCATAATCAGCGGCGGCGGTTCATCTCGCTCACCACGGCCACCGTCGACCAGAAAACCACCCGTATTGAAAGCACCGATACCGATGCCGGAACGCATACCGCGCTTCAGCAATGCCGCCATCTGGCAGGTTTCGAGATCGAGGCCGTACAGCGTAGACATGGCGGCGGCTACCGCGAGGCACAATTGCGTCCCCGACCCCAGGCCGACATGACCCGGGATGACACGTATAATCCTAATCCCCGCACCCTGTGGCAAACCGAGCTGGTCTATCAGGTCGGCGGCACAGCCGAGCGCCCGCAGTCGTGCGCTGGCAGGCCCCTCGACCCGCAACGTCGCCGCCGCTGAGATTTCGACTTCGGTCGCAATCCCCTCGATGGTCAGCCCCAGACTGCCGAAGCGGCGCCCCAGGTCCCCATTGAGATCGAGAAAACCCAGATGCAGGCGTGCCGGAGCTTCCACCCGAACCGATTCAAAGGCTGCTGTCTTGAATTCCTTGCAACTCATCACTGGTTCCCGAGCAACTGATGTGCCACATGAGATTTCCTCGTGTTTCTGTAGCATTTACCCCAGCCACTCAAAAACACTGCGACGGGGGTGGCGCAGTGTGTAACGCATTTTTCCACCGCCGTGACAACTGCTTGCAACAGCGGAACGCGGCGCTTACCTGAGGTATAGGTGAACGCCGCAAAAAAAGCGAGCCGTCACGATCGTTGCCGGCTGCGCGGTAAGCCCGGCACAGGCATTCGATTGTTTGGCATGATCTATGCAAATTTAGCCCGGAGATAGCAGCTGCAATGATGATCCGGCGTACCACTGACAATGGAGCGCGAATTCACGCACTCCCGAACAGGTTTATACCGGCACCGCAGTGCAAAATAATAATCCGGCCAGGCCGGGTGAACAGGAGTCCGCAAACATGCTGCGTCACAACATCGCCTGTCCGTTCTGTGGACTGTGTTGCGACGATCTGACCATCGAGAGCACGCCGCAACAGGTCACTGTGGTGGCCAATGGCTGCCCGCTCAGCGAACGAGGTTTCAGTGAAACTGCGAACAGCGGTGACAGCGACCACCAGCCACGCATTCAAGGGCATGCCTGTTCTCTGAACGAAGCCGTTGCCCACGCTGCAGATCTGCTTCGAAACGCACAATTGCCCCTGTTCGGCGGACTGGGTACCGACGTCGCTGGAGCACGGGCGGCGCTGCGTCTGGCAGACCGCGCCGGCGCGGTGCTCGATCACATGAACAGCGCAATGATGCTGCGCAACCTGTTGGCGGTCCAGGATAGCGGCTGGATGACCGCGACACTGGGTGAAGTTCGCAATCGCGTCGACCTGTTACTGATCTTCGGCAGCGATATTGAAAAACACGCCCCACGATTCCATGAACGCTTTTTCCACAACGCTGAATCCATGTTTGGTCAGGACACAGCTGTACGCGAATTGATTATGATCGGTGCCCAGGCAAGCGCACATACTGACGCCCACACCACGACCATCCCCTGCCCCGCGGATCGGCTGGGCGAAATCGCCATGACGTTGCGTGCACTCCTGCAAGGGCGGCCGCTGCAGGCCGAGGATGTTGCCGGCATACGCGTCGCACAACTGCGTGACATCGTGACACGTCTCACAGATGCGCACTATGGCGTAATCGCCTGGGTGGCCGCCGAGCTTGATTTTCCGCACGCGGAACTGGCAGTGCAGGCCTTCAGCGGCCTGGTGAAGGATCTGAACACCACGACCCGCTGTTCCGGCCTGCCCCTGGGCGGCAACAACGGCGATACCACGTTCGCCCAGGTGGCAACCTGGCAGGCGGGTTTCCCGACAGGCATCAGCCTGGCGAACGGCTGCCCGCATTTCGATCCGGTTCAGTACAACTGGAAACGGCTGCTGGACAGCGATGAGGCGGATCTTCTGCTATGGATTTCGGCCTTCGACGCGCATCACACGCCACCTTCGGGCAATACGCCCGGCATCGTGTTGGGACGTGCCGGTATGCTATGCGAGATGGAACCGGAGGTATACATCCCGGTCGCGACACCCGGCCTTCATCATGCCGGCCATGTTTACCGCTGTGACAATGTAGTGACAATACCGCTGCGCAGCGTATGCGTTTCGGAACTACCCGGGGTGTCCACGGTTCTGCACGCCATTACTAAATGCCTGTAGTCATCCCTGGAGGACCATCATGCTGATAAAACTAACTGCCGGGACTGTCTACGATCCAGCCAACGACATCGATGGACAAGTCCGCGATCTTTATATCAGCGATGATCACATCACTGGTGATCCGGGCATGGGTGCCAATATCGACCAGGAGTATGACCTGCGCGGCATGGTTGTCATGGCCGGTGCCATTGACATGCATACGCATATCGGCGGTGGAAAGATCAACGTTGCGCGCACCCTGATGCCGGAGTTCTGTCGACAGGCACCGGTCGAACGCAGTGCCCTGACCCGCTCCGGTTGCAGTAAGGCAACACCCTCGACCCTGCTGACCGGCTACCGCTATGCGGAAATGGGTTACACCACGGCTTTTGAACCGGCTGTGCTACCGTTCAACGCGCGCCAGGCGCATATGGAGATGGCCGATACGCCGATACTGGACACCGGCGGCTATGCCATGCTGGGCAACGACGACTTCCTGCTGCGCCTGTTGGCCGAAGGTGCCGACCAGGCATTGATCAACGACTACGTCGCCTGGACCCTGCATGCCACCCAGTGCATCGGTATCAAGGTGGTCAATCCCGGCGGTATTAATGCGTTCAAATTTAACGCGCGCAAACTGGACATCGACGAACGGAACCCTTATTACAATATCACGCCGCGCCGTATTGTGCAGTGCCTCACCCGCGCCCTGCACGAACTGGGTGTACCGCATCCCCTGCATGTTCATGCCAGTAACCTCGGTGTTCCAGGCAATTTCAGAACCACACTGGAGACCATGAAGGCTGCCGATGGTCTGCCCCTGCACCTGACTCATATCCAGTTTCACAGCTACGGCACCGGAGGCAAACACAAGTTCTCTTCGGCTGCCGCAGAGATTGCCGAAGCCATCAATTCCAACGCCAACATCAGCACCGACGTCGGCCAGATCATGTTCGGACAGACGGTCACCGTTTCCGGTGATACCATGCACCAATATGCCAACCACGGTTACGCACAGCCCAACAAGTGGGTGTGCATGGATACCGAATGCGACGCGGGCTGCGGTGTGGTCCCCTTCCGTTATCGCGACAAGAATTTCGTCAATGCCATGCAATGGGCAATCGGCCTTGAGATCTTCCTGATGGTCGACGACCCCTGGCGTGTCTTTCTCACCACCGACCATCCAAACGGCGCCCCCTTTACCAGTTACCCGCACTTGATCCGCCTGTTGATGGAGCGCAGCTTCCGCGAGGATCTATTGCAGCAGATCCATCCTGAAGCGGCGGCCCATTCGCGTTTATCCGGTCTGACGCGCGAATATTCACTCTATGAGATGGCGATCATGACGCGCGCTGGACCCGCCCGGATTCTCGGCCTCAAGGATCGTGGCCACCTGGCGGTAGGCGCCTTCGCCGATATCACTGTTTACGAGGACCACGCTAATCGGGAACGCATGTTCGAGCGGCCCGCCTATGTGTTCAAAAACGGGAAACTGGTGGTGCGCAATGGCGAGGTCTGTGCCGTTACCCGCGGTGCCACCCATGCCGTACGACCGGAATACGACCGTGGCATCGAAAAGTCACTCAAAACTTATTTCGACCGCTACTGCAGCGTGCAAATGGAGAACTTTGCCATCAGTGAGGACGAGATGATCGAGGGCATCGGCAACCCGGTTATGACCACCGAATGCCTGGCACGAGGTACTGCATGATAATAAATGGCGTAAGCATTGATGACACCTTTGCCGAAGCCTTTGGCATGAAGGTGACGCGTGTAGTTGTTACCGCCGTTAACCACCGCTGGGCCCGCCACGCGGCAGAAGCCATGACCGGCTTTGCGACTTCGGTAATCGGTTGCGGCGTAGAAGCCGGCATCGAAGCAGAGCTGCCCGCGGCAGAAACCCCGGACGGACGTCCCGGCATTTCGGTACTGCTGTTCGGCATGTCCGGCAAGGATCTCGGCAAACAACTGGAAAGCCGTGTCGGTCAGTGCGTGCTGACCGCTCCGGGCAGCGCCGTTTTTGCGGGAATGCGCGGTGACAAGAGCATTAACCTCGGGCGCAACATCCGCTTCTTCGGCGATGGTTTCCAAGCTTCCAAATTGATCGGTGAACGCCGTTACTGGCGGGTTCCGGTGATGGACGGTGAATTCCTCTGTGAGGAAAGCACCGGCTACACCAGCGCCGTCGGAGGTGGTAATTTCCTGGTGCTGGCGGCCTCGCAGATCCAGGCGCTCAATGCCTGCGAAGCGGCCATCGACGCCATGCGCAAGCTGCCGAATGTCATCATGCCCTTTCCGGGTGGTGTGGTCCGCTCCGGTTCCAAGATCGGATCAAAGTATTCGGCATTACCCGCCTCCACCAACCAGGCATTTTGCCCGACCTTGAGGGGCATGACCGATACGCAATTGACAGCGGATGTCGAAGCCGTGCTCGAGATCGTCATCGACGGTGTCAGCGACAGGGACGTGCGCGCCGCCATGCGGGCCGGGATCGAGGCGGCTTGCGCCCTGGGTGTGCAACAGGGCGTCAGGCGGATATCTGCCGGTAACTACGGTGGAAAACTCGGCCAGTTCCATTTTCACCTGCGCGAGATCCTGGCATGACGGCACTGACGCTTACCCTACGTGATAAACCACGGCATCGTATAGACTTGTCGGCGGTGCGTCCGGACCGCCTGCCGGCGTCCCGGCCGGAAGACCTTGCCAGTCTGACTCTCAACTATGGTAACCGGCGGGTGAAACTGGGTGAATTATTCGACATCACGGGACAGGACCCGGATAAGCTCGTCATCCGTAACAGTTGCAGCCTGCTCGATGCCATTGGTGCCGGCATGGAAACAGGCAATGTCTGCATACACGGCAATAGCGGCGATTATCTGGGCCGGGGCATGCGCGGCGGGACAATCGAAGTACATGGCAATAGCGGCCATTGGACAGCCAGCGGTATGCAGAACGGATTGATCCATGTACGCGGTAACTGTGGCGACTTTGCCGGTGCGGCGCTACCCGGCGATCACCAGGGTATGCGAGGCGGCACCCTGTTGGTTACCGGCAACGCCGGCGACCGCTGCGGTGACCACATGCGTCGCGGCCGAATCCTGATCGAGGGTGGTACAGGCGACTATTGCGGTGCCCGCATGGTGGCCGGCACGATCGCTGTACTGGGTAAAGTCGGAAATGCCCCCGGCTACGCGATGCGGAGGGGAACCCTGCTGTTCGAACAACAGCCTGTTTCGATACCAGCGACTCTTAACGATTGCGGTGAGCATACACTCGGTTTTCTGCGCCTGCTGCTGGACTCCTT
>JBDNAP010000497.1:0-4291 GCA_039768325.1 Thiogranum sp. | reverse complement strand
GCCGGCTACGGTTGATGTGACCGTCGATAGCCGGGACAAGGATCGGAAACAGACTCCGGATGATTACAGAAAAGAGGCCTGAGTTATGGAGTTTCTAGTTATCTTGCTGGTAATGGTTCTTCTGCTACTGTTGAAGGGGTTCTTTTCCGGCTCTGAAATCGCCCTGGTGAACTCGGATAAACTCAAGCTGCACCATAAGGCGAATCAGGGTAACAGGGGTGCCAAAATGGTGTTGAAGCTGTTCCAGACACCGGACGTGGCTCTGGGTACCACGCTGGTCGGTACCAATATATCCACCATCGTATTAACAACGATCGGCACCATGCTGATGATTCGCCACTTCGGTGAGTCCGGTGATCTCTATGCAGTGCTGCTGTTCACGCCGCTGTTCCTGATCCTCGGCGAAGTCGTCCCCAAAAGTGTCTACCAGCAGAAGTCTGACGAAATTGCGCCCATCATTATCTATCCGCTGCGGGTTTTTACTGTAATGTTTTATCCCCTTGTCTTTATTTTTTCCCGCGTGGCCCGTCTGGGCGCCAGGCTGGTGGGCGGCGGCAAGACGGAACAGAACGTTTTCATTACCCGGGAACAGATGCGTATGGTCGTTGAAATGGCCGATCGCGGAGCGAGCGTGGATGTGTTCGACCGTGCCCGCATCAAGCGCGCCATTCGTTTTGCCGAAACCTCCGTCGGTGAAGCCATGATTCCCGTTGCCGAGATGACGGCGATCAATCGCAACCGCGATACCCGCAGCGCCATCCAGCAGGTGCGCAGGCGCGGTTACAATCGGCTGCCCGTTTACACTGGTAATATCAGCAACATCGTCGGCATTGTGACACTGACAACCTGGGATCTTATGGATCCTGAGCTGACAGACCGGTCGATCGAGGATCTCATCCAGCCAGCCTACTATGTCTCGCACTACCAGAGCATCGACCAGCTGCTGCCCATATTGCGCACGCGGGAAGATCACATGGCGATCGTGGTGGATGAATTCGGCTCCGCCATGGGCATGATTACCATGGAAGATATCCTGGAGGAAGTGGTCGGCGAAATCGATGTGGGTTATGACTTCGAAGAGTACCTGCCGCGGCGCAAACGCACATTCGAGGTACTGGACGACGAGGAAACCTATATTATCGACGCGCGTCTTCCCATTTCAGAGGCAAACGACGTGCTTTTCGCCAACCTGCCGGCCGCCGAATCGCATACCATCGGTGGCCTCGTGATGGCCCGTCTGCGCCATATTCCGAAACAGGGTGAATCTATTGTCGAATCGGGTTTCCGCTTCACCGTGGAAGAGGCCACGGATCGTGCCATCGTGAAATTGCGGGTGGAGCCGGCATAGAGGGTCGGCTTCCGGGCTTCGCGCTAAATCCCAGGACCTGTCCGTCCCTGAGGCTCGCTTCGCCGGCAAAGCGGCAAAATCAATTTTTCGTATCAGCTGATTTTTATATATTAGAACTGGTTAATATTATGAAGGCGGCAGCGTTGTTATCTTCATAATGTTAACCAGTTCTAATGGCAGCGGATTGTCGATTGTGGAAATTACGTAGGGTGCTATACTGTCGTTGTTTGGCGACTGCTAGCCGGATTCTTTTTTGCCACGTAGTTTCTATACCAGGGACCGTTAAGCGGGCCGGGCCGGAGTATCGGCGCGGCGAGGCAGCTGCCGGAAGGCAGCCGGAATTTAGTTGACAAGTAGATTCTTAAATTTATGCGAGCAATAGTTGTCAGGCATTACAAGACCCTGCTCAACGCCTCTGACCGGATACTGGGTTGGGGTGATGCGCCGCGCGTTGATGGTTGGCGGGCTGACGTCAATTTCGTTGAAAACAGGTTGCGGGAAGAGTTCATCAGTTTTGATGCGATATATTCCAGTGGTTTGGAAAGAGCACGACAGACGGCCATGTTCTATGCGAGGCGTAACCGTATACATATCGTTCATGACTCGCCTCAATTGAATGAGGTCAACTACGGATTGCTGTATGGAAAGAGCAAGAAGTGGGTGACGAAGAATATTCCCGAGCACAAGAAAGACCCGGATTATGTTTACCCGGAGGGCGAAAGTTTCCGCCAGATGCAGCAACGCAGTGTCAGTTTTCTCGTTTCCCTGACTGAGTCCTGTGCCGGACAAACCCTCCTTTTTGTCGTTCATGCCGGCGTTATCAGGGGGCTCGTCAGCCATTTTCTAGGCCTGGAGTACGCAGACAATCTCAAGCGGAAGATCTCGCACCGCTATATTGGTCAATTGGAGTTTGAGGGCGCAGCCTGCAAGCGGTATGACGAGTTGGGTCAGAAATCCGGTTTCGTACGATCAGGCGCGATCAAACTTCCCCATCGCTGTCTCACATCAGGACTTGCGCAAATAAGCACCGTGAGCGGCTTGTATTTGTGATCGCGGCGCTTTGTCAGAATATGTAGGCTGTGCCGTGCGCGTAAGGTGAATTGCGCAGCAAGACAAGGTGAACCGCGCCGATAGGCTACATCATAATCTAGACGGTGTGCAGCTGTTGTTCTTCCATGTTCTCGATCTCTCTGGAACCTGATATCACTACGGCTGGGTCGGGGACAAAATCCAGTTCCGTATTGAGGCGCTGGTAGGGAACGGAATTCAGGATGACCTTAATGGCATTTAGCCGTGCCTGGTGTTTGTCGTTGGCTCGGATCACCTTCCAGGGCGCGTGGGTGGTGTGCGTCTTTCTGAGCATTTTATACTTTGCCCGGGTGAAGTCATCCCAGCGTTCCTGGGACTGGGCATCGACCTCTCTCAGTTTCCACTGGTGCAGCGTATCGGTTTTACGGCTGTTGAAGCGGCGTTCCTGTTCTTCCCTGGTGACGCTGAAATAGAGTTTGATCAGGATGATGCCCTGACGGACCAGGTCTTTCTCGAATCCGGTGACGCTGTTCAGAAAATCCCGGTATTCCTGGTCAGTACAGAAACCGAATACCGGTTCGACCGTGGCGCGCGTGTACCAACTGCGGTCGAACAGGACGATCTCGCCACCGCGTGGGAACTGCCTGATATAGCGCTGGTAAAACCACTGCGTTTTTTCCTGTTCGGTGGGTTTTGCAAGCGCGACGACCCGGTAGTGCTTTTCGTTCATGTAACGGGTGACACGGCGGATGGTTCCGCCCTTGCCGGCAGCGCCACGTCCCTCGAACAGAACGATCATGCGGATTTTTCTTTCTTCGAGGTGGCGATGCATCCTGATGAGTTCAGCCTGGTAGGGTTTAAAGTCTTCCTCCCGATGAAAGCGGCGAAGCGCTTTTTTCTCGATATCGCTCAGCTGCTGGTTTGATGCGTCCTGCCGCTGTTGATCCGCAGCAGGTTTGGCGCCATCTTCAGATGCAAGTGGCGTGACTTTGCCGGATTTGCCTTTGACCAGTTTAATGATATTTTTTTCCTGTTGAGCTGCCATGCCGCGTACCTAACCTACCTGTACAAGTGACGGATAATATACGCTTACTGTAGCACCGAAAACAGGCATAGCGTTAACGCTCTGCATTAGCGGGGCCTGAAATAATTTCAGGACGCTTGGATCCTGGGCAGGGACCCGTGCCGGACCGGTTTTTGTCTGTCCGGGGCATTCCTTTGACACGTGACGTTTATTCCCTGACCGAAGATTCGCCGATAATCTGCTCGATGCTTTCATGGATTTCTGTGGCCTCGCGTGCTATCAGCAACGTCGACAGCCTGTTGGTAACCGAACGTTGCCGGTGTGCGAGCAGAATTGCCATGTGATAGAGCAGCTTATAGGCAACGAGCTCGTCGTTGTCGAGCAGGGCATCGAAGGCGCTGCGTGGCACGCGAAGCACCACTGAATTTTCGCTGGCGCGGATCTTTGCGGAACGTGGCAAGCCGTCCAGAATGGCTATTTCTCCGAAGCAGGACCCCGGGCCAAGCACTGCGATCAGTTTCTCGTCGCTGCCGGATTTCTTGATAACTTCCGCCTTTCCCTTGTACAGGATATACCAGGCATCGCCGGGGTCGCCCTCGTTGAATACGGTCTCGCCAGCCTGGAAAAGCTGTACCTCTATGATGTGCAGGATTTCCACGATCTCCAATGGATCGAGGTTTTCGAACATTGGGGTTTCGAGCAAAAAGGTTATCATCCTCTCACGCGTCACTTCTACGGTCATAATTTCCTCCAGGCATATTGGGCGGATCAAGTCATATATAAGTGAACGGCACTAAGTTAAGCCTATTTAAACCATTGTAGTTAAGCCTATTTAAACCATTGTAGGGTCGAATTCATTCGACCAACCACGTTGCCATACCATCTATCAT
>JBDNAP010000496.1:0-2554 GCA_039768325.1 Thiogranum sp. | reverse complement strand
CAGCCTCAGGCTCACCCAGTAACAGCAACTGTGCCAGGCTGTCATCGCGCGCCTGTCCCATGCGCGTCCAGCGGCGCAAAAAGATGGGGTAGCCCCCCGGAGAGCCGAGCACCTGGCTGGACAGTAATTCGCGGACTTTCTTCAGATATTGATCATCCCGCCCTTGCGGATTCAGCTTGACGCTCGCTTCGCCCTCATCCGATAAGCCATAAACCGTCATTGCAGACTCGTCGATGCGTACCGCCTGCAACGGATTGGCCAGCAATACGTTCAGACGCAGTGAATCTTCAGCGGACAGTTCTATCAACGATCAAAACCCGCCGCCCGGTAGAGTTCATTGGCTTTGTCGATATCGCGCTCGACGCCGTTGCCTTCCTCGTACATCATCGCCAGCGTAGTCAGAGAACCGACCAGGCCCTGGTCTGCGGCCTTCTGGAACCACACAACCGCCTGGGCCGTATCCTTGTCCACGCACTCGCCCTCCATGTACATGAAACCCAGCCCATGTTGTGCCACCGGGTAACCTGCTTGCGCCGCCGCCTTCATCCAGCGTAGCGCCAATCCGTCGTGCTGGGCCAGTCCCAGACCGTTCTGGTACATGATGGCCAGGCGATGCTGCGCCTCAGCATTGCCGTTCTCCGCAAACGGTGAGAGCAACTGGGCAGCACGGGAAAAATGCTTGGCTTCAAAGGCAGCCATGCCACTGGCGAAATCGATGTCCTGCTCACTGATATCAGACATACGTGTCTCCGTCAAAAAATGTCGCATTATATCAAGGTGTTCTTTCCTTACCAAATCAGTCGGGATTTTATGCCGCAGGTACCGCCACGGGCCGAATAACCCTACGCTGTTTAGAGTTTTATCCCGCAGGGGATATATAGCGAAATCCTGATATACCTGTATACTTCCGCGCCATTCATAAGGGCACTGTTCCTGACCCAGGGTCAGCGAAAGAAGCGGGGCGGCGTTGAGCCTGTTGTGCGTCCCCGTTTTCGCCAAACGCCGCGTCAGCGGTGTGAAAATTCATGATCAGAAGTCCGTCTTCTGTGTTAACGATTCGAAACCTTGTCGAAGGAGATCGCAGCAATGGATCAAAGTTATTATGATTTTACCACCAAGATGGAAAACGAGTCTGTCAATGCCGAGTATATCGAAGGCTGGCAGAGCGGCTATGTGATGAATCCGCCGCGCGAAGAGCAGCGCTCCAGCGAAGCCTATGAAGCCGGCTATGAAGACGGTAAGGCTCATAACATGGACAGCTTCTCGAACTGGGCCGGTAAGTAATCCGCCGGCGGTTGGAGAGGGAAAACGGGCCTCCGGCCCGTTTTTTACACCGGATGCTGCAGCCTTCACACAGGTCGATGCCCGTTCAGGCTGTTCGATCAGTTCAGACAACGGCACCGACCGTCTCCTAACGGCGACAATTTGATTCCCTGTTTCTCAATCAGTTAAGAATTATCGGCAACCGGCTGTCGTGTTCAGGCGACACATTGGATTGTTCCAGTCCCTGTACACAGTTTGAAAAAACTCCATTACCACTTGTTTTTCCTGAGTCTATGCTCTCTCCTTACACTTTGGCACGGCCATTGCTGAGTATTTCAGAGATACCTGTTGTGGTGAAGAAGTAAAGTTGAGCTGAGCGGGCGCGAAATCAGCTTACAGCGATAATGGACGTACCGGTTTATGCTGGCCGGCCATTTGAGCACCTCCCCAATACTGTCATCTTACAAGGAGTGCGTGATGGATACTGTGTTCACGATTGTCTGCCTGGCCTCCCAGGTTGTCTGCCTGGGCCTTGTCATCTATGTCATCCGTGGCTGGCGTAAGAGGATGCAGAATTCCTCTGCCAAAATGCCGCACTGCTCAGGACAGGTCGAAACGTAGCACCAGACTGCTTCGCGCTACGGATCGGCCTGAAAAACTAATAAACCATGGCACTACGTTGGCTATGATCCATACAGTATCTAAATTGTCGGCGTGTGCTTTTTGTCGTGACCGGCCGCAGCAGCAACGGTCGCAAATCCGAGAGCGCCCCCCGCACAACGCAATAGCGCAGCGGCCGGTATGACTGAATTCTTCTCGCTGGAACTGCTTGTACTGATTGGCGTCGTCCTGCTTGCACTCGTGGTGATCGCAAGGAGTGGTAAAGCACCCTGAAGCAGTCGCTAGTCACTTTCGTCCTCGCTTTCCTCTGCCCAGTCGATTCCACTGTTCGCCTTTTTCCACGCTTCCAGAGCTGCTGCCCGTTTAGCCTCGAGTTCCGCTGCACGTTGCTCTTCCAGTAGCTTTTTCGCGTCCTCTGGGTCCTCAGCCCAGCCGATTCCACTGTTCGCCTTTTCCCACTCTTCCAGAGCTGCTGCCCGTTTAGCCTCGAGTTCCGCTGCACGCTGCTGCTCTGCCAGTCGCTTTTGCTCTTCCTGTCGTTGCCGCTCCAGACGTAGCGCTTCACGCTGCTTGGTGGCCCGTTGTCTTTCAGCCGCCAGTCGTTGCCGCTCCAGACGCTCTGCTTCACGCAGTTCTGCCAGTCGTTTTTCGGCTTGCTGTCGTTCCCGCT
>JBDNAP010000006.1:0-2503 GCA_039768325.1 Thiogranum sp. | reverse complement strand
GAAGCAGACTGGCGATGTGCGCTTCAACGCCCTCGGTGAGAGGCCCCAGAATCAGCAAGCCCAGCGAGGCGAGCAAGGCAATGAGCATCAGGCCGATGGCGGTCGGGAGTTTGAGAGTGCGGTAGTTGAGATAACTGAAGACGGCCGAGAGCGATATCAGTATGCCGAGGATGTGGAAAAGCTTCATACTGACTGCTATTGCTTGCCCTTGAGTGATTTTTTCTTCTGTGTTGCCAAGCCGATCTCCAAAGCCGTCTCTAGACGGATGAGGCGCTCGGTCAGGGTTTCAATTTTGATTTGTTGGTCTTTTACCGTGCCGGCCAATCTTTCTACCTTGTCATCCATGCGAATGACCTTGGAAAGGGCGTCCCACATCTTTTCTGTAACGCCCATCAGGCCGCCTCGCTATTTTCTTCCATTCTCGCGATGCGTTTGTTTGATGCTTCGACGAACGACAGCACTTCATCAATGACGCTTGCCGCTCTTTCTGTCGCCTTATTCATCTGTTTAATCATCGCCTCCAAGGCCGCATCATCCTCCGAAGGACTAAAACCCTCTGCCGCCCGCCGCATGAATTCTCCCGTGGTAAGACCCGCTCGTCTGGCTTTGGATACCACTCGCTTTTTTTCTGCGGGTGTCATGAGAACTGGAACTCTTTCGGTGGCTGCCATAATAACCTCCCATATGGTCATGTGCTGCATATGCACATGTTACAGCAACAACACTTCAATCGCCAGACTAAAGAAGCCGCGAGTAAAGATATCGATGCGTCAGGTGGCGATCCTGATTCGCCAGGTCGTGGACCAGCACATCACGCCTACTGGTAAAGCTGTTGCGCCAGTACAATAACCTGGTCATCCGCTGTGAGGCGCCAGGTTTGATCGCGCGGCGGATTAAGCAGGACCTCGCCATTATTGCGCGCCAGACGCAGGCCGAGTGCGATTTCCAGTTTCTGCTGCGCCGCATAGGTCAGGTCCTTGTAGCGGCAGTCCGTATCCAGTGCAATATAGTCGCCCGCGGGACGCAGGCTGATCTCAACACCACCGGCACTGAGCAGTTCGCGATAGATTGGACCCAGCACATCCCGCCGGGCGATCTGGGCCAGCTGCGCACTGACCACGCTGGGGCTGATGACGATATCGTCCACGCCCAGCCCCGCTACCAGATCGCGGTTTGCCTCATCCATGAGTTCCACCACTGTATGGGCCAGCACCTTGTCATATTTGCGCCGGTCCGACAAACGCAGCAGTATGCGCAGGGTACGGGTATCGACGTCACCGCTATCGCCCCAGTCATCGGCGAGCACCACGACACTCTGATAGCTGCCGAGATCGATCTCTGCGTAGACCGCTGCGTTGGCGGCATCACCTTCGATAAATGTCAGATCCAGGTTCTTGAAGGCGGGTTCCTGGCGTTGTTCAATGCGCCTGCCAGCCTCCCCGGCTGTCTTTCCGGACAGAATAGTGATCTCTGTCCCCTGCAGGGCATGAGCATCCAGTTCCAGCAGGATATCGTGAATCATGTCCGTCCAGCCGATCAGCAGGACGTGCCGGGGTACGCGGGTATGACCGCCGCCGTCACTGGCCAGCTGGGACTTGACGCTCGTTTCGGACGCGACATAGTGAACGGGCAAGCCGCGGGCGATTAAAACCAGCGTTTCGTCTGCAGCGATTTCGTAATCGGGTTCGGGGTTGAGTGCCACGGCGTGCCGCAGGCTGCCATCCTGCCGCTTCTCCCAGGTGATACCGATCGGAATCGCATCCGTTATCCGGTAGGCAATATCTTCGATGGCGGCATCGGTGCACTCGGGCACCCGCTGCACATAGATACCGTTACCGGCAGGTGAAAACAGTTCATTGTAGATACTGGACAAGCCGGGATTGCGAATCGTCTGCACGATGACTTTACTGATCACCTTGGCCGAGGATACGATCTGCAGTCGGCCGCGGGATGCAATCCTGGCCAGTTCGTAGTTGCGTTCATGGGCGATTTCCGAAGCCAGCGTCGGCGCCCTGCCCGGCCAGTCATCCCTGCCGGCCAGTAACACCATGGACTTGATGGATCCGCTGTCATCGGCATCGGTCGAAAGAATGATGACGCTGCTGGCGTGGTCCAGGGCGACACGTTCCAGTTCGCTGCGGTTGCTGGGAATGCCGCTGCGTAATATGATGCTTATCCGCTCGCGCTGGATAATACCGGCAACCCGTAATTCTTCCTGCATATCATCGATATCCCGCGGTGCGAGAATAACCACCTTGATACCGGGTTCCAGGCGGGCAAGCTGGCGCAGCACTGAAAACACCTTGTTGTTCCAGCCCAGCACCAGCACATGGTCACGTTCCAGGACCGGTGTGCCGCCGCGGCGCAGCGCCTCTATGCGGATGCGCATGGTATTACTGATCAGCGATATCAGCAGACTCAATACCACCAGACCCATGAGTGACAGGAAGAAAGCATACGCCAGCACCGCAGCGCTGGCGCCATACATGCGCTCGAAACCTCG
>JBDNAP010000495.1:0-3281 GCA_039768325.1 Thiogranum sp. | reverse complement strand
CTGCAGCGTCTCGTGTTGATATTGTCTTCCCAGCCGAAAGCATCTAGGGATGACCGATCCCTGACGGCCTGGCTGGAAACCGCCAGTATGAAAGTGCTGGCCTGGATTACAGTCCCGGCGGCATTTATCGGATTGTGGGTACACTATTTGTTACGGCGCGACTGGACGGTCACCAGCTTTCACATCATTTTCGTGACACTTGCCATCTGCATGGCAGTTCTTTTTCAGCGAACGTCCAGGCCTGGGGAACAGCGGTCAGAGCCGCTAAAACAGCAGACAAGACTGTCCGGGATCGCGCGGGTCGCGCTGGTGCCGCTGATCGCCATGGTGGTCTTCATTCTGTCTCTGGGTGTTTTCAAGGGAACCCCCGAACGCGACTTTTTGCATAAGGGTGATGTTTATGCCCTGGTGCCGTGGCTGTTTCATCAGGTCGGCTATGATGTGTTTTTCGACTTCAGGGAACAGAACGTTTCTAAATTACCGGATAATTTCTGGTCGATCGAATCTAAACCGGAGAACAAGAACGCGATAAGAGGCGCGCTGTTGAAAAAGACAGACCTCAGGTATGCTGACATGTACCAGGCATTTGTGGTCAAAGCCAATCTGCGCAATTCGGAATTGCGCGGTGCCAGACTGCGAGAGGCAGATTTTCGCAAGGCCGATCTGCGGGGCGCCAAACTGAAAGGCGCCGATCTCAGGCAAGGCAATTTTCAGCGCGCCGACTTCCGTGAGGCCAAGATGACTGGGGTGAACCTGGGGGATGCGGATCTGAGGGGGGCTCAATTGGGGTTTGCCGATCTAAAAGAAGCGGATCTCAACGACGCCAAGTTGGCGGGAGCGGATCTGAGGTGCGCTGATCTGCTCGATGTAAAAAATCTGTCTATCGAAGAATTAAAAACCGTAAAAACCCTATACCGTGCTGAGATGGATGAGGTTGTCCGCCAACAGGTGCTGATAAACAACAAGGAACTTTTTGCCAAGCCCCCCGACACCTGGTTTGATATGACAACGCCTTACAATGTGGATACAAAAGATATCTGCGAAGAAGAAAGGGGCGTTGGCTCACCGTAACAAGGTCCGCTGCCAGGCTATGGATACTCACGCGCTGTGCTGGCGGAGGGCCTGCCACAGCCGCTCGGCACCCACGCCGACAACATTGCAGACCACCGATAAATCCCAGAGGCGTCCCAGAACTGCGGGCAGAAATGACAGCTGCCGAAACCAGATCATACCCGCCACGATCACGAAGGTCAGAAGCGTATCTGCTGCCAAAAGGATGTGCTCCCAATCTTTTCGCCCGGCATGGATGTCAATACGGCGGCCTATGTTGGAGAGCAGGCAGTAAGAGACCGACCCGGGTAACGGTACCGAGAGGATGTTGAACAGAATATCAACGATGCCCCAGGCAACCAAAGCCGAGCCGAGAACCGGATTGATAGAAGCAACCATATACCAGCCTGTACCCACCTTAAACACACCAAAGGGGATGCCGGTGAGGGCTGCGGCCCAGAGCCGCCGACCAAGCGCTTCTTCCATTGTTCCCCCTTTCCGCAGCTTTGCGTTTTGATTAGACCGTGCCGGCGTGTAAGTTTAGGCGGAAAAAAAGTTTACCTGACGTGAAAAGATCGGCCGGTTTCTGAAGTGATAAAAAACGACGGCTTACGGCCCCTGGTTCGAATCCCCGCTGAAATGATTGTGCCCCCGGCAAGCAGAATGAATAAACAACCACCAGAAGCCAGGATTGAATCACCTCCGAGTCCTGAAAGGGGGATATGGTACTGGCGAAAGTAATATCCCTTATCGGGTAGGTACATCGATGAGTACGCAACATACTCGATACGGCCTGATAATTAAAACCCATGCTTGCAGCGCTTAAAACTCTCCTGTTTCTAAAGCTGCGTCCATTGGGATTTGGATGCCGCTTTGCCCTGCTGCGATCCGTGCTTTCACATTTTCGTTCAAGCGCGGATTCAATAGCAGTTCGTTGGCCGTGAGGACTTCTTCTGGGATTCCGATGGCGCCTAGCAACACCAAAATATCGGGGCGATTTGTGTAATACCCCGTGAGCTGGAGACGACCCTGCTCATTAAGGGCCGGGGTGAAACTCCCGTCAGGTTCCATGGTTCCCTCTGCAATCTGAACCGCTGGCTCCCCTTCTGTATGCAGGATGGACAACACGCGACCGAGCCCATCCATGTGACCCACCAGCATGGCCAGCTCGGCCACCTGGTGGTCGAGCAGCCGTTTAAAGGCAGCCTCCGCATCCAGATCGGGCGAACGGTCGAGACGACGGACCCCGGCTTTTACCTGATCCCGATTGTGCCGATCGAGCGCAACGCGCAGCGCAGGCTCTGAGCGATACGCAGAGTGAGGGCGTGTCACGACCGCCTCGATCCAGGAGAACATTGACCTCTCGAGATCGCTAAAAGCATCCGGGTGCTTTTGGTGCTCCCGAAGACGGAGGATTGCATTGCGAAATTCATCCGCCGCGCGCTGGGCGGCTGCAGCCGCCTGCTCGTCGCTAAAGTCAGGGTGGCGGGGAACGGCCCCGTACTGTCGCGTGTACTCGTTGAAAAGGAACATCGTATGGTGTTCGATTCCGTACCGGGTGCGGGTTAAACGATAGACCTTCTGGATGGCCAGTTCCTTGTGGAGCCGGTCGATAAAGCCGCTGGTGTTCACGCCATTGCGGTATTCATCTTCGTTGAACAGCAGGGGCAAAGAATAGGCCGTCTCGTGGCGCGCCAGCTCGGGGTGGTTGAGGACCAGCGCCCCAAGTCCCCCGGGAAAGAACAGACCATTGGCCCACCCGTAGCTACCCACCTGAACGGCACCCACGGCTACGCCTTTGTCCCGCGTTCCCAGAGTCGGGTCGGTTTCAAAGGAGGTCAACGGGACTCGGGTACCGCGCAGCGGAGCCGGTACAACCCGAACGCGGCCAGCGAGAATCGCGTCGAGCGGGATATCGACACGCGGCGGCATGAGTTCGCCCAACCCCTCGCCGCCGCGTCTGTTCAGCTCGTTGACGACTGCAATTACCGACGCCGGCACCTGCGCGACGATGACTTCATCAAGGCCTTCCTCATCCGGGATATTAAGCGCTGTGAACATGTCGGTGAGGGCCACAAATTGTGCGGCCAGAAAAGCCAGTTCGACGACCTGTGCATCGATCTTGCGCTCGTTTTCCTGCTCGCTGATCGTCACCTGGGCCGACTGCTGTGCCGATTGAGCTCGGCTTCTCGCCTGCTCCGGCGAGCTGCCGGATCCGAGCGCATGGGCAT
>JBDNAP010000494.1:0-6173 GCA_039768325.1 Thiogranum sp. | reverse complement strand
TCTGTCGCATCATTTCGACATGATCACCCTGAAAAAACCCGAACCGGGTGCCTGGAAGCTGATGTTTACCGGCGGCAGTAACCGTGCCTATATCGTGACCAATATGGCGCTTAACCATAACCCCCAGCAGCCCAGTCTGATGGTCGGCGAAGATATGGTGCTGGAATCCTGGCTGGAACAGGACGGCGAGTTGCTGAACAAGGAAGCGGTGCTGACCAATACCCGTTTCCTGATGGAAGTCCAGACTCCCACTGGCGAAACAGCGAAATTCGATATGTTCGATAAAGGTGAATATGGAGACAAAAAGCCGGCTGACGGCGTGTATTCCAATACCTTGAGCTATGAAAACGCGGGTATTTACCAGATCAGGCTTCTTGTTGAAGGCGAAACATTCCAGCGTCAGAAGACAGTTCACTTCGAGATTGCGCCAACACCCGCAGGTTCTGCAAAGCCGGAGCAGGAACAACCGGCTGAGACTGAAGCTCAAATAGAACAGGAAGCGGAACCTGAACCGACACCGGAGCCGACACAGGACGTAGCGGCGGCAGAGCAGGCAGCGGATCCCGTGCCGGCACCCGAGGAAGACCCGGAACCTCAAGTGCAGCCTGAAAAGAAAAAGGACGTAAGCCTGGGACTGGTCGCCGGTGTATTTATGGGTATCAACCTGCTGTTTGCTGTTATCGGCTTTGCTGTCTGGTGGTTACTCAAGAAACGCAACAAGACCGATGAGGCCGAAGCGGGCGCTGATGAGGGTGAAAAGGAATAATTTTTCGCTTACGCCAACAGCTGACCGGCAGTCTCACGCTTTTGCGGGACTAACAGAACGCAGGCGAATTCAAAGATCGCGCGGGTAACGATGGCGGACCTTCACATCAATGTCTACGCTTTTCTCGGGGTGCTGGAGTTTGCACTGCTACTTCTTGTCGTCAGCCTGTTTTTTATCGTGCGCAGTAACAGGCTGGCAGGCCGGCTGCGTATCGTGCAGGGCAAATTGAAAAAGGCCCGGCAGTTGCCGGCGCCCGTCACCTTTGCGCACTATCTGCGCGACGAGGTGGATCATAACCAGGGTCTTATCGAACGTGCGGCGGAATCGCAGGATGAGGCCGGAAAGAATATCGCCAGAATGATGGAGTTTCGCAAACAGTTTCTCGAACTGGAAGTTGAAGCGCGAGCGCTCGAAAATGACCCGAATGCGTTCCAGGACAAACTGGCGGCCGGACTGGGTGAACTGATCAAAGACATGCGCCCCGATGCGAAAATTGTTATGGAATCCCTTGCCGACGCAGTTGCAACCATCCCACCGCCGGAAGAAGCAGTCAGGCAGGAACAGTTAGCGCAACGCAAACAGCTTGATACCCATGACGCGGAATTCGATCGCCTGAAAAAGGTTATCAATAATCAACAGGATGCGATGGAGGCCCTGCGCAAGGCAGGGAACGGAATCGCCCCGCAGGGGGATAGGGACGAACTGGAAAGCAAGCTTCAGGAACTCGAGGCGCTGCTGGAGTCCAAGGACGCCACCATTGAGCAACTCGAAAAACAGCACAGTAAACTGGAAGCCGGATTTCTGGCAGTGAGCGGAGAGAAACAGGTCGATTAGCGGTACACTGGCAGGCCTTCAGAACTGTTCGGATTCCCGGCATCGAATCCAGAGAGGTCCGCCAGAGGACATGAGGACGCATACACTGTTTTCCGTGCTGCTTTTAGCAGCCACAATGATGCTTGCTTCAGGGCCGTCAATGGCCGAAGAAATACGCGTGGCGGTGTCGAGTAACTTCGCGCACGCGATAACAACTATTGCCAGGCGTTTCGAGGCGGGCAGGGATCACAAAGTGACGCTGATCTTTGGCTCCACCGGTAAACATTATGCACAGATCAGGAACGGTGCACCGTTTGATGCTTTTTTTGCCGCCGACGTTCACCGGCCGGAACAGCTGGAGAAAGAGAGCCTGGTCTTGCCCGGCAGCCGCTTCACCTATGCGGTAGGCAAAATCGTCCTGTGGAGCGCCCGGGCGGAGACCGTGGACCCGCAAGGCAGCATTCTGGAACGAGGCGGGTTTCACCATCTGGCGATCGCGAATCCGAAGTTCGCGCCTTACGGCGAAGCGGCCCGCGAGGTCTTGCAGGCGCGCCGGCTATGGGAGCGACTCAGTGAGCATCTGGTGCGTGGGGAAAACATCGCTCAGACATTCCAGTTCGTCAACAGCGGAAACGCGGAATTGGGCTTCGTGGCCTACTCGCAGGTAAAGCGTCCGGATCAGCCGATCGAAGGCTCATTCTGGGAAGTACCGCAGGCACTTTACACGCCCATCCAACAGCAGGCCGTATTGCTGAAGGACACGGAGGCTGCCCGCGATTTTCTGTCGTTTGTGCGCAGTGACGTGGCATTGAAGATCATCCGTGATTACGGATACGATACGCCATAATGCTAAGTGGATCCGATCTCACCGCCCTTGCGGTCACCCTTAAACTGGCGCTGCTATCCACCCTGATCCTGTTGTTGCTGGGAACACCGCTCGCCTGGTGGATGGCGCGTACCCGTTGGCGCTTCAAGTTTCTGCTGGAGGCGGTGATAGCGCTGCCGCTGGTGTTGCCGCCAACCGTGCTGGGTTTCTATCTTCTGGTGGCCCTCGGTCCCCATGGCCCGGTGGGCGGACTGATGGAATGGCTGGGCGCCAGGTCACTGGCCTTCACCTTTACCGGGCTGGTCATCGGTTCGGTATTCTATTCAATGCCCTTCGTGGTCCAGCCACTGCAGGATGCCTTCAGCGCTGTCGGTCGCCGCCCGCTGGAAGTGGCCGCCACCCTGCGCGCATCACCGCTGGATCGTTTTTTTACAGTTGCCAGTCCGCTGGCCCGCCCCGGCTTTTTTACTGCAGCGGTGCTTGGTTTTGCCCACACTGTGGGTGAGTTCGGTGTGGTGTTGATGATAGGCGGCAACATACCCGGCGAGACACAGGTTCTGTCCATTGCCATCTATGACCATGTGGAGGGACTGGAATACGTACAGGCCCATTGGCTCTCGGGAGGGCTGCTGCTGATGTCTTTTCTCATGTTGATCGCGGTATATGCCCTCAACCGACGTTTCAGCGTGGTACGACCCTGACTATCGAGGCCAGATACCGTATCGACAGGGGCGATTTTTCGCTGCATGTTGACTTGAGCGTTCCCGCCCGGGGCGTCACCGCGCTGTTCGGTCCCTCGGGCTGTGGCAAGACCACACTGCTGCGTGCGATCGCAGGGCTTGAACGCTATCGTGGTGGTTTTCTGAAAGTGGGCGATATGAACTGGCAGGAGGGCGACTGTTTCGTTCCGCCGCACCGACGCCCGCTGGGCTATGTTTTCCAGGAGGCGAGTCTGTTTGAGCACCTCTCCGTGCGGCGTAATCTTGAATATGGCATCAAGCGGTTGCCGAGAGCAGGGCGCAAAGTCTCTCTGCAACAGGCCATCGAACTGCTGGGGATCGAACACCTGCTTGAACGAAAACCCGCACACCTCTCCGGCGGTGAGCGGCAGCGGGTGGCAATCGCCCGCGCGCTGGCCGTCAGCCCCCGGCTCCTGCTGATGGATGAGCCCCTGGCGGCCCTCGATCTGAACCGTAAGCAGGAGATTCTGCCCTACATCGAGTCCCTGCATAAGGATCTGGATATTCCGGTAATCTATGTCAGTCATTCACCCGATGAAGTGGCGCACCTGGCGGATCATCTGGTGTTGCTCGAAGCGGGCAGAGTCAGGGCATCGGGTGCTATCAGTAACATGCTGACCCGGCTCGACCTTCCTCTCGCCCATGGCAGTGATGCCGAAGCGCTCGTCGAAGCGACCGTTGCCGGGCATGACGAGGCCTATCATCTGACCTATCTGGATTCCGCCGGAGGTCGTTTTACGGTGATGCGCAAGGCATTGCCGGTTGGCAGTGCGGTGCGATTGCGAGTCGCTGCCCGCGATGTCAGTCTTACGCTCGAGCCGCAGTCCGGTACCAGTATTTTGAATATATTTCCCGCCACCATCGACGAGCTTATCCCCGAGGGGGAGGCTCAGGTGACCGTGCGATTGATGGTGGGGGGCATGCCCTTGTTGGCCCGCGTGACGCGTAAATCCGCCTCGCTACTGAATTTAAAAGCGGGCAAGCCGGTGTACGCTCAGGCCAAAAGTGTCGCCTTGCTGTCCTGATTCCGGATTCGTGATTTCGGAACCAGCGTTCAGGCCAGATAGTGCCCGAAACGCTGTGAGTCATCATCTGCGATCCGACATCGGCAAAGCGCTCGGGCGGTAAAGATTGGCTGCCTATAAGAGGCCCTCAAAGGTATACTATGCAGCCTGATATTGGCAGTCGGGCCGATATGGTGAATTCTGTAGCAGTCCTTGATGGCACGAAAGAAACGTACAACTCGCCGCCGCACTACGAAAAAGCGGCGTAAATCAAAACGCAGACACAGTCGTTTCCCCTGGACCAAAATACTCATCAGCCTGCTGGTTGTGCTGGTCGCCTACGTGGCGTTCCTTGATTTCCAGGTCTACCGGCAGTTCGAAGGCAAGCGCTGGTCGCTGCCGGCGCGTGTATACGCCCGTCCACTGGAGCTGTACACCGGCTTACGCCTGACCGCGGAACAATTCGCCAGTGAGCTCCGGGCGCTGGGTTACCGCTCCGTCAGAGTGGCACGCAAAGCCGGTGAGGTATCCAGAAACGGCAAGCGCTTTCAGCTCATCAGCCGGCCGTTTGTGTTCTGGGACGGGCAGGAATCTTCACAGTCTGTACGCGTGACATTTTCGTCCACACACCTGACGAAATTGCAGGATGACCGCAATGGCAGCGCTCTGGCGCTGGCACGGCTCGATCCCTTGGAAATCGGCAGTATCCATACCGCACGCCAGGAAGACCGGATTCTGTTGCGGCTCGACGACATTCCGGACATTCTGGTCGAGGCACTGATCGCCGTTGAAGATCGCAATTTCTATACCCATCATGGTATCTCTCCGCCTGCCATTGCCCGCGCCCTGTGGGTCAATGTGAGTTCCGGGCGGGTGGTGCAGGGCGGCAGTACGCTGACCCAGCAACTGGTGAAGAATTTCTTTCTGACGAACCGGCGCAGCCTGTGGCGCAAGTTCAACGAAGCCATTATGTCGCTGTTGCTGGAATCGCGATATGAGAAGGATGAAATCCTGCAAGCCTATCTCAACGAAGTTTATCTGGCCCAGGATGGTCAGCGTGCCATACACGGCTTTGGTCTGGGCAGCCGGTTTTTCTTCCAGCGTCCACCGCAGGAACTGAGTACGGCGCAGCTCGCTTTGCTGGTGGGTATGGTCAAAGGTCCCTCCTACTATGATCCGCGCAGGCACCCACAGCGGGCGCGCGAACGGCGCAACCTGGTGCTGCGTGTCATGCATGAGCAGGGCATTATCGATCGTGCTCAATACCAGGCATCACGTACCGAAAAACTGGGCCTGGTGAAACCTGCCGCGGGCACCAGCAAAACCTTCCCGGCGTTTCTGGATATGGTACGCCGCCAGTTACGCCGGGATTACGACGATTCCGACCTGGTTAGCGAAGGGCTGCGTATTTTTACCACGCTCGATCCACAGCTGCAGTGGGCGTTGCAGAAAAGCCTGGATCGACAGATCAGACCCGCGCTGAAAAAGCAGCCTCAGCTGCAAGGGGCCGGGCTGGTAACACATTCGGCCAATGGTGAGGTGCTGGCACTGGCGGGTGGACGGGAGGCGGGTTTTGCCGGATTCAACCGCGCACTGGATGCCAGGCGGCATGTCGGTTCACTCATCAAGCCAGCCGTCTATCTGACCGCACTGGAACAGTCCACGCGTTATCATCTGGCTTCCTTGATTGACGACGACGCGCTTGAATACGAGCAGTCCGGCCAGTTATGGAAACCGAATAACTATGACCGGAAATTTCATGGACAAGTCATGTTGTATCAGGCGCTGGCCGATTCCTATAACGTGGCCACGGCACGTCTCGGGCTGGACCTGGGTGTGAACGCTGTTATCCGGACGCTGCGGCGGCTGTCGGTCGAGCAGGCGCTCAATCCTTATCCCTCGCTGTTTCTCGGGGCGACCGATTTAAGCCTGCTGGATGTCACCCGCCTGTACCTGAATTTTGCCAGCGGCGGATTCCAGGTTCCGCTGCGCAGCATCCGTGAAGTACTGGACGCAGACGGCGT
>JBDNAP010000005.1:0-10343 GCA_039768325.1 Thiogranum sp. | reverse complement strand
TCGGTTTTATCCTGATGTTTTTCACCGCGATGCAGGGGCTCGGGGCGCATTTCCTCGGTGCCGATACGGCGTTCATGGCGGCTCATCCCGAGCTGGTCAACGACGTCATGGTGAAAGGGCTGCAGGGCAAGGATCTGATGGAGTCAGCCGGTAAACAAGGCATGCTGGTACCCCAGTTGATCTATCTTCTGACCGAAACCGCACCCTGGCTGGTCGGCCTGCTTTCCGTGTGTGCCCTGGCGGCCATGCAGTCCACCGGCGCCGCCTACATGTCCACGGCAGGCGGTATGCTGACCCGCGATATCATCAAGCGCTACATTCTCAAAGACGCAACGCATGCGCAGCAGAAGCTCTGGGGGCGTATCGGCGTACTGGTTATCGTGCTAGCTGCTCTGCTCGTAGCAACGACCGCCACTGACGCTCTGGTACTGCTCGGAGGCCTGGCCGTGGCCTACGGTTTCCAGATGTGGCCTGCGCTCATCGCCATCTGCTGGTGGCCGTATCTCACGCGTCCGGGGATCATCATCGGTTTGATTGCCGGTCTCATCGCGGTCACTCTGACCGAGAAAATAGGCGCTCAGTACATGCCCTGGGGACGCTGGCCGATGACCATGCATTCGGCGTTCTGGGGTATTTTCTTTAACCTGGGGCTGGCGATAATCATTTCGGCAGTCACGCAGAAGAAAGAAGAACTGCAACATCGCATGACCTTCCACAACTTCCTGCGTGAACACGCCAGCCTGTCAGCCGCAAAGAAGGGGCTGGTGCCGGTGGCATGGATCGTCACCCTGGTGTGGTTCTTCTTTGGTATCGGTCCCGGTGCCGTTATCGGCAACACTATCTTCGGCGATCCCAGCAACAGCAGCACCTGGATCTTCGGCATGCCCTCCATCTGGGCCTGGCAGATATTGTGGTGGGCGCTGGGCGTATTCATGATGTGGCTGCTGGCCTACAAGATGGAACTCTCTACAGTGCCTATAAAAGAGGTCGAGGTTCTGCAGGAAGATATCGGCGATATCCATCTGGATGTGGACCGCCCGTCATAACGAGGTGGCAAACGGGGAGGCAGCACAGCACTGTCTCCCCGTCCTTGATTGCGGCTATAATGCCGCTTGCGTGCATTAAACCGGAAACCACCCTGCCCCTGTTCAGTGTTGTTATGACCGGCACCTATTCGAAACATTTCATTTAGCCGATGACAACGTATTTCTATTTTTCCGTTCTGATACTGGCGATTCTGTTGTTCCTACCGGTTAGCAAAATGATCTGGGTAATCAGCGTGCGCCGCCTGCAGCGAAAATCCGGCCGCGAGCTTTCCACAGCGGAAATCGAGGCGCAGAAGAGGCGAAGCCGTTTTATCGCGCTGTTTCTGTTGTTGCCCTTCTCATGGTTTTTCAACTATGGCCTGCTGGGCTTGAACCATGGATGAGGGAAGCTATCGGCTTCTGGTGCGAACAGCCATCGTTCTGACATTGCTGTGGGTAGGATGGACAATTTACGAGGGTGTCCTGGAAGATGCATCGCCGGATGCCCAGGAACTGGCGGCCGCCTTGCGATTCATGGAAGATGGCCGCAATCAGGAAGCGCTGGACATCTATCAGCGACTACTGGATGAATCCCCGGACAACCTGTTTGCTTTACGAGGTAAAGCGCAGGCCTTGATGCAGATTGGCGAACGCCGCTCGGCTCTGCTTATCTACGACGATGCCATACGGCGGGCGCCGGAGGCAGGTGTCACCTACGCCAACCGCGGTATTCTCAAAGATCGCATGGGCGACTATCGAGGCGCGCTGCAGGATTATGAAAAGGCGCTCGAACTTGAACCGGAGGTTGCTGAAGGTCCTGGCTTCCTCACACGTTTCATGCGAAATCAGGCAGAAAAGCCACCTAGTGTCGCTGATCGTGCCCGTTACCTGAGGGAGCAGCTGGCCAAACCGGAAACCGAGCGCTTGCTGAGCTTACCGGAAAAGGATGAACAGCAACGGCCCTACAAATTGTGAGGTAGGTCAATCCCGGCATCACCAGATTTTCAGTATATCGACCAACAGGACGCGGGCGAAGAACAGCAGGGCAATGGAACCGAACAGCATATGACCGATATCGTTTCCACCATCCTCGTTGCGATGGGTCAACGCGTGATAGGCGACAAATCCGGTAATACCGAGAAAAATCCAGTCTAGCACCTTATAGTTCCGATAAGCGACGCAGTGGGGTTGTCCGGTTACACAATGCGGCGGAAAGTAGCAGTTTTTGACCACGCCTGACAAGTCATTGGACAATAACAGAAGAAGGATCAGGCCCGTCCTAAGCTGGCCGCTAAACCGCTAATAACATGACAACCCAGCATGCAACCCTAACCGCTGTATTTCATTATAAAGTCCGGGAATTCATGCGGGCTGCACCGCTTTCAGTCGATATCAATACCAGTTGCGGCGAAGCCGTACGCCTGCTGAGACAACGCGCAGTTTCGAGTCTGGTGGTCACCGATACCGGCCGGCGTATCTGTGGCATCGTTACTGAACGGGATGTGGTCAGGCGTATCACCTACAGGGAAAATAAACAGACGCCGGTGAGACTGGTCATGAGCAGTCCGGTCGTCACGATTCAACAGGACGACTATCTGTTTCGTGCCATTGCCCTGATGCGGCGCATGAGGTTGCGCCATATACCCGTACTCGATGCACAGGGTTTGCTGAGCGGCATACTCGATCTGCACGAAGCCTTGGGCGCCTCGGTTGAAAACCTGCTTGCCTTGATCGACCGGCTGACTCATGAAGAAAGCCTCAAAGGCCTGCAGCACGTCAAGGCCGCACAGGTCGAACTTGCACAGTCACTCATGGCCGAAGAGCTTCCTGTGCCCGAGATCCAGGCGCTGTTGACCCACATCAATAATGACATCTACCGGCGAATTGTGATCATCATCATGACCGAAATGGCCGATCAGGGCTGGGGCGAACCCCCTGTCGCCTTCGATGTGATTGTCATGGGCTCAGGTGGCCGGAATGAAAGTTTTCTGTTTCCGGATCAGGACAACGGTTTCGTACTCGAGGAATACCCGGATTCACGGCACGCGATGGTTGATACCTGGTTTATCGAGCTTGCGGAACGCATGACACGCGCACTTGATGCGATCGGTATCCGTTCCTGCAAGGGTCACGTCATGGCAACCAACCCGCTGTGGCGCAAACACATTGTCCAGTGGCGTCAACAGGTCGACCGTTGGTTTCGCAAACCGAACTCGAATACCCTGCGGCTGGCGGATATTTTTTTCGATTTCAACTCGGTCTACGGCGACGGTCGCTTCGCCACCAGCCTGCGCAGCTATGTAACCGATCGCGCGCGGAAACACCCGGCTTTTCTGCGTGAAATGGAACGTGTACAGGAAAGCCACGGTGTTGCCCTGGGGCTGTTCCATCGCCTGACACCTGACAATACGCCGGGCCCGCACAAAGGCAAGCTGAATCTGAAATACCACGGTCTTCTGCCCCTGGTTGAGTGCATCCGGCTTTTATCATTGCGCGAGGGTATCATGGCGACTTCCACTCTCACCCGCATTGACACCCTGCATGAAAACGGGATCCTGAACAGCAATGAACAGGACTATCTGTCGGGTGCATTTCACCACATCACGCAGCTGATACTGCGCCAGCAGGTAGAAGACTTTCTGGCGGATCAAGTAGTGGGTCCCTATGTCCCGCCGAGCGCGCTGTCTGACCGCGAAAAAGACATGCTGGTTGCAGGTCTGGTGGCGATCGATGAACTCAGCAACCGCGTGAGGACCGAGTTTACCGGCGATATCTTCTGACCCGCGCTATCCGGTCTCTGCGCCCTGCCGGACTGGAAGGTGCAGGATGAAGCGTGCCCCCCATTCGGGAGAGGACTCCGCCCATATCCGACCGCCATGATGCTCGATGATACGCTGACAGATCGCTAATCCGAGGCCGGTCCCTTTAGGCTTTCCGCTTTGCTGGTCACCAATCTGGTGGAACTTATCGAAAACCTTATCGAGTTGTTCAGCGGGGATGCCGGGGCCATTATTTTCAACTTCAATGCGGAAATGGCCAGTCCCGGGTATCAGCTTCAGACTGACGCGTCCATGGGACGGATCGCAGAACTTTGCTCCATTCGACAGGAGATTGATAAGCACCTGGATGACACGGTCGCCGTCGACTTCGGCGATACAGGGTTCCATGCCCAGTTCGACACGGGTCTCTATGCTGCGCTCCTTGAAGATCTGACTGACAGCCGATATAGCGTCCTGGGCCAGGATATTCAGATCCAGTGATTCGATATGCCACTCCATTCGGTCGGAATCGAACTTTGCCAGATCCAGAACCTGGTTGATCAGCCGCGTCAGGCGCTCGCTCTCTTTTACAATAATTTTCAGATACTTCTGACGCTGCGCTATCTCCAGGTCGGGATTGTCCAGCAGGATCTCCGAAAAAGAACGAATCGACGTCAGCGGCGTGCGTAATTCGTGGCTGACAGTGGCAACGATTTCATCCTTGAGTTTATCCAGTTCCTTGAGCCGTTCGTTGGCGCTACGCAGATCCTTGCTGGCCGCCTCCAGCTCTCTGGATTTATGTTCCAGCTCGCGGCTGTATTCCAACACCTGCGACGTCTCATCGAGAATTTCCATCACGCCCTCAATACTGACAACCTCCCCCTCTACCACGGAGGACACCATCACATGCGCGGAGGCGCCGCCAATCGCACCGGCTAACAGGCGTTCGCTGAACTGTATGAAAGCCGGATCAGGATTCAGCTCATGCGGATCAATCCGATTCCGGCCTGCGTACGCATCGAACTCCCGTGCTGTTCTCTCAGGGCCGTGAAACCGCTCCAACAGGCTGCGCAATTCGTCGACCGTAGTGGTACCGCCCCATCGATAGGCACCCACCTTCCTGCCGACGGCGTATACATTGGTAAACTCGGCGGCCTGCATTCTTTCAATCAGACTCTGACGGGTGAACAATGAGATACCCACAAGACAACCAATATTGACCAGCATGCTCCAGAACACGGAATGCGAAACGGCGTCCAGGCCCTGCAGACCGAACAGCTGATAAGGCCGCAACACCTCCAGTCCGAACAGACCGTTGCTCACGAAACTGTCCGATAGCCAGCCGGAGCGTGCAAAAGCCGGCAACAACAGGGTATAGGCCCAGACAATGAATCCACCCAGCAAGCCTGCCGCCGCTCCGGTTCGACTCGCCCCTTTCCAGTAGATGCCGATCAGAATAGCAGGCGCGAACTGAGCGGCCGCTGCAAAGGATACCAGCCCGATAGTGACCAGGGCGTAAGACTCGCCAATGAGCCGGAAATACACATAGCCCATCAGCAGGACAAATACGATTGTGCCGCGGCGTATGCCCAGCAGCAGGCCGCTCAGATCCCTGCTTGCCGTCAAGCCCAGGCTCCGGGTTCGTAACAGTGCAGGTATAACAAGATCGTTGCTCACCATGGTGGATAATGCAACGGTAGCGACGATTACCATACCTGTTGCGGCTGACAGTCCGCCGATAAACACGAAAAGCGCCAGCGTCTCATTGCCTTCGTGAATCGGAATAGTGAGTACATAGGTATCCGGATCGACGATATGGCCGGCAGACGAGAACAGCATGTCGCCGCCCAAAGCGATCGGTAACACGAACAGATTGATCAACAGAAGATAAAGAGGGAACAACCAGGCTGCTTTTCTAAGGTGATCATCATTAACGTTTTCCACCACGGCAACCTGGAATTGTCGAGGCAGAAACATGATAGCCATCATGGCGAGAAATGTCAGTGAGAACCAGCCGGCATAATCGTTACCCATACCTTCCATACTCATGAGCGTTTTTAGGTGTGGAATCGAGGCAGCCCTGGTGAACAGATCACCCGGACCATCGAAGAGTCCGAAGGTGACAAAGATGCCGACCGACACAAAGGCCAGCAGTTTGACAATGGATTCAAAGGCGATCGCCGCGACCATGCCTTCGTGACGTTCGGCGACATCGATATGCCGTGTGCCGAACAGTATGCTGAAAGCGGCCAGTAACAGCGCGGCATAGAAAGCGGTATCGGACCAGACAGGCACGGTGGCACCCGACACGGGCCGGACCGGACCGGGATAGTTTTGCAGAATCTGGTAGCTGCCGGCTATCGCTTTAAGTTGCAGGGAGATATAGGGCATGATGCCGATTACTGCGATGACCGTTACCAGGCCGGCGAGAAAGGCGCTTTTGCCATAACGCGAGCCGATAAAATCGGCAATCGAAGTAATGCGCTGTTCCTTGGTGATGCGAATTATTTTACGCATCACCAGCCACCACAATGCTGCCATCAGCGTCGGGCCCAGATAGATAGGGAGGAAACCCACGCCACTGCTGGCGGCTCGACCGACACTGCCATAGAATGTCCAGGCGGTACAGTACACGGCTATCGACAGCGCATAGATATACGGATTGGAAATGATTGACCGTCCGCTATCGGCACGCTTGTCGCCGAAGTAGGCGATAGCGAACAGGACTCCGAGATACAGCGCGGCAATCAGCAGGACTGTGTGACTTTCCAGCACGCTCAGTCCCCGTGCTCCCTGGCATCATCCGTGCGCGTATGCCGTTCCATGATCAGCGCCACAGCGATCAGAAATCCAAGCCAGATTCCAAAAAGATACCAGTAGAAAACCGGGATTCCGAAGAAAAGCTGTTCCAGGTCGAACACTGACAACATCGGAAAGTTCAGTGCGAGAAATCCAGCTATCGCCACTGCCACGAGCCGCTCACGACGGCGTTTCTCGGCCGGGTAGTGGCTCGTTTGTTGCGGTTTGTCAGGCCTCTGACCGTTAACCATTACAGCTGCTCTCAGAATTGTGCCTGCTGCCTGCGAACTTGTACAATCTTATCCGAAGCCTCCAGGGCCTGTCCCAGGGTGGTTATGCCTCGCGCCTGTAACAGTTTCATCAGACGCAGAAAAATCTCCGCAGTCACCATGGAATCGCCCAATGCTGTGTGCCGCCCGGAGACCTCGACGCCAAGCCGGTTTGCCATACCATCCAGTGTGTGGTCTGCAATGTGGTCGTGTAGAAAGACGGATAAAAGCAGCACGTCGAGTACCGGGTTGTCGAATTTGAGCCCGCAGTGAGCTTCCTTAAGCTGGATGAATTTCATGTCGAAGGCGGCATTGTGCGCAACAAGTACAGCATCGCCGATGAATGCCTTGAACTGTGGCAGGACGACTTGTATGGGCGGCTTGTCATGAACCTTGTCCGCGGTAATTCCGTGGAAGCGAATCGAACTCTTTGGAATGGATCGGCCGGGGTTTACCAATTGATCGATAGTTTCGCCACTGAGGATTCTGCTGTTCACGATCCTGAGTGCCGCGATAGATATAATCTCGTCGCCACCGCCCGGATTCAAACCGGTGGTCTCTGTATCAAAGACGACGTACTCCAGCGTTTCCAGCGGTTGATCGGCGTTTGGCAGCTTGGCCCGCGTCCCGCTCTCGAGCTCAAAATCATAGAACTCCGGACGCGGTGGCAGCTTCTCGCGAGGCTTCTGCCACTGCCGCTGAGAGGCAGGCAAGGGAAGTCGTAACACCACGTAACCGTCACGCTGGTGTTTTTGGCTCCAAAGGTTGCTGTCATGCACGGCGATGATATCGGCCACCGTCGCCGATCCCATGGCATCTGCCAGAAGATCATCCATCCAGCCGGCGATCTCTGCGTCAGGAATACGCTGACCTTGCCAGATAATATCCATATAAACACGCTCGTCACCCAACAAGGCTTCGATGTCAAAGTTCGACACACCGGTATAATCCGCAACCCGGCGCAGCAGATGTTCCAGCAGCACCACGGTGGCACAGCTGTCAATGTGAAGCCAGAGAGGCAGACCGGTCATGGTGATCTTTGGACCGTCCCCATTCTGTAAGCGCCGTTGAGTTGCAGTAACCAGGTCGGTCGAATAGGCATCGGTCAGCACCCATTGACCGCCAAGCATCGACTTATGTTCCTCCAACAGGGAACTCAGATGCTGTGTCAGGACCTCACTCTCCTCACCAATAACAGCCACGAAACCATCGCGTGCTGCTACGTTCATATCCGGAAAGGCAATGAGATTTTCCGCGGCAGCGCGCAGATTGGCGAGTGGCGACCGCATGCCATCGAGCGCCTTGCGCAGCAACTGGTCACGCTTACGTAAATCATCCAGCCGGTGGGTAATATCGTCAAAAGCAATCACGAATCCCCGCGCAACCTTCCCTGCCACCGGTATCAGGGACATCCTGCAATGCAACAGTGAATCGCCACTGCGCGTGACGCAGGCGAATTCACTTTCCTGCTCCTGGTCTTCCGAATCAGGCGCATCGTTTCTGGCCGTCAGTGTTTCCAGCGTGTGCTGCAAAGGTCGATGCGCAAACATCTGAAAGATGGAACGTCCCAGTCCGATTTGAGAATTGCTGCCCAGCGCGCTTCGGGCGGCCCGGTTGTAGAGCAGAACACGGCCCTCAGCATCACAAACGATAACCCCGGTATCGAGTTCTCTGAGAATCGTCTCCAGGCGCTGTTTCTGCGATTCGGTTCGCGCGGCACCGCTCTCTACCGCCCTCGCCACTTCCATGCGTGCATTGTGCAGGCTGTCACCCAGTTCCTGGACGTTGTTTTGCAGGCTTGCAAGTGCGTGACGCGGCGGCAGATCCAGGGCATGGGCGGTATTGCCGTGCACGATGAGTTCGGCACCACGCTCGATACTTTGCAGGGGTATCAGCAGTACGACATCGGTCAATACCCAGACCACGAGCAGCAACAATACCAGACCACCGCCGGTAACGAAAAAACCCAGCAATCTGGGAAAGTGGTCTGCTGCACCGCCGCCACCGTCGACCACGAACACAATACCGGCAGCAACGAGCGCCAAACCGAGTACGGCAACGGGTATAAAAGCAAACCAGAATTTCTTACGCAGTGACATGGCGATATTTGCTGGAGCCCGGCTGGAACCTGCAATGACTTCCCGGGGTGGCGGAAACACTCAGTTCTGTAAATATTGCACCATATTTTGGCTTGGATTCAAGGCATGGCAAGGGGCGCATAATCGTTTTATGTGCGCCTTGTCGCAACACAGAAGCTGTTCCAAAAGGCGGGCAAGATTGGACGATTATTTGTTGCCTTGGCCCTTATTGCAACAAACCGATGGTGTACGTTTTTATTCATCACTGGAGAGCCTGCGGGAGACTCACGATTGCTCCAGTAACTCCTGTACTTTTGAAACGACTTCCTGGATAGCGAAGGGTTTGGTGAGATAGTCATCCGCACCGAGTGCCAGTCCCTTTTCGCGCTCGATATCACGACCATGGGCGGTTAGCATAATAATTCGTATATGCGACCATTCATTTCTGGCTCTGACCGCTTCACAGACCTCAAAACCGTTTTTCGTGGGCATATTCACATCGAGCAGAATCAAATCAGGCGGATCGGTTTCGATAGCCGCGAGTGCTTCCTCTCCATTGCTGGCAGTGCGCACATCATAGCCCGCCTTGTTCATCAGGAATTCCAGCGAAAGAACTATATTCGCTTTGTCATCGACCACGAGTATCTTTTTCGGCATGACTGGTCCGTCTCTGTTTCTGAATCCCAGCGCTTGAAGACGCGACTACCTTTAGGGTGAAACTCCCCGTGCCGCGATAACAACTCATACGACAAAACGCCCACGCGTGAGGTCCCGCCTGTACTGTGCATACACTCCAGACAGCCGACACTGATTTGAAGTGTTACAGAGAGTTATCGTTGCCGCAAGATTAAAACCTGGCGGCAGGGCTGATGCAGCCGGTAATAGCGCTTAAGCAGATAAAAGGCAGGACTCGGAAACGGACACAGAATCAGCCGGTAGCGGACCGCGCCCAGCCTCAATCCCAATCGGGTTCCGAGATATCCTCGGGCTCAACACTGATGCGGATGGACCCGAAACCCTGCGGGTTATCGGCATCAAGTTTACCTTGTTCAACGTTGGAAAACACTGGAATTTCGGTGACTGAACCGTCCGACATGCCGTCCAGCTTGTGGACAGCGTCTATCAACAAGCGCTCACGTTTGGCGCTCAAGTTGACAATGTGTTCGACGGCTCGATCCTGGCGTTCTCCACTCGTCTCTTTTACCTCGAGTTCGTATACCTGTATCTGGGCATCCAGAAAGATAAGATCCTTTTTTACCGAAAGACGCAGTTCCCTCGCCTGTGAAGCGGTTGATTCCGACAGTTTCCCCTGTTTGCTTTTTTCGATAATTTCTTCGTATCGCTTATCGAATGTTTCCAGCAAAGGTGAATCGCCTGTCGCGAATGCCGGAACTGCCACAACCGCGGCCAGCG
>JBDNAP010000493.1:0-3489 GCA_039768325.1 Thiogranum sp. | reverse complement strand
GCATTGATAAGCTCCATACGACGTTGCGGTAGCCGGTGGTGCTCTGTGTCTTTGGACGTAGGGCCGAAATCTTGATTGAGAGAGAGGTACTCGGGATGAGCAAAGCAATGGCGTTATTGTTCGGTGACTGGACAGGCCTTCTGTACCTGTTCGTTATACTGTTCATTCTCATTATGGCGGTACTCCTTGTTACCATCTAACATAGCGGAGCCGCTCGTGGAGCTCGGCCTGTCCAGGGTATGACCGTGAACAGCCATCATATTCAGCGCACACTGGTATGGAGCGGCTGGATGCGCCTTGCGCACTGGCTGATCGCCCTGTCGGTTATCGCGCTGATGGCGACCGGCTGGCTGGTGAAACTGGCGCCCAGTGTCGCGAACTCGGCCAGTGACTATCACAATCTGGCCAGTATCGGGCTGACGCTTGGGTTGATTCTCCGGGTGTGGCTGTTGTTCTTTGGTCCGGGCCCCGCTCACTGGAAAGCCCTGGTACCGGTACCTGCCGATATCCACAAGATGGGCATGATGTTGCGCTTCTACCTGACAGTGGGTAAGGCGCCACAACCGAAATGGTACGCGCATAACCCGTTGTGGGCGCCGCTCTATCTCCTGGTTCTGATTATCCTTCTTGTGCAGGCTTTGACCGGTCTGTTGATGGAAACGCATCCGTTGATATGGGGGTTTTACCTGCCATCCGTGCATGGTTTATTGGCAACGGTCACCCTGATTTTCGCCTGCCTGCACGTCATTACTGTGGTGCTGCACGATGCGAAAGGCACGACGGCCGATGTTTCTGCAATGATTAACGGCTACCGGATCTTTATTGTGGATGACGCGGACACGATGCAGTCGCAGGAGATTCAGACCATCTCCATGGAGCAGATCAGAAAACCGCGTTGATTGATCGTGTCAATGCCAGCGCCTATGAAAGCGGCCGCAGCGGCATGAATGGGGAAAGAGTGTAGCGACGGGTAATGTATAGAAAGTTTGTCTGAGCGTCATCGGCAAGAGACAAAGCATTGGTGCTGCCAGGTCCAGCTTTTGCCATAGATGCAACGCTTGACCGTGGTTACTGCTGGATTATGGCCGTATTTACCGGCAGACGTTAATTTGATCGGCCATTTAATGGAGCAATACGATGAAGAGACTTCTAGTGCTGGGTATATTACTGAGTGTTTTTAATTCTAACACAGTGTTCGCCTATGAATGGCAGGCGCTACCGGACAAAGCGCCTGAGCCTGATGGTAACCCGACAACCGCTGAAAAAGTCGAGCTGGGGCGTCTTCTGTATTTTGACCCGCGGTTTTCTTCCACCGGAACCGTATCCTGCAACTCATGCCACAACCTGATGCTGGGTGGCGAAGACAATCGGGCGGTTTCGATGGGGGTGCACGGCAAGACCGGTGGTCGCAGTGCGCCGACCGTCTGGAACGCGGCTTTTGCTTCCTCGCAGTTCTGGGATGGCCGCGCTGCCAGCCTGGAAGATCAGGCCAAGGGCCCGGTGGTTAATCCGGTGGAAATGGGCATGAGCGAGTTGGAACAGGCAATGGACCGGGTGCGCGCCATTCCCGGTTACAAGCCCTATTTTGTGAAAGCTTTCGGTACTGATAATCCGATGACGGTCGATAATGCCGCCAAGGCGGTGGCGGCCTTTGAACGCACCATGATTACGCCGAACAGTCCCTATGATCGTTTCGTCAAGGGTGATAAGGCTGCGCTCGATGAGCAACAGGTACGGGGTATGAACACTTTCGCTGAAATCGGGTGCACAAGCTGTCATTCAGGACCCGCCTTTAATGGCCCGGCTGTGCCGGCAGGGACAGGGGTATTTATGAAGTTTCCGACCTTTGCAGATGATGAATACGTTAAGAAGTATGACCTGACGGCGGATCAAGGCCGTTTTAATGTCACGGGGAATGAGACGAATAAACAGCTGTTCAAGGTTTCAATACTACGTAACGTGGCGCTGACTGCGCCCTATTTTCACAATGGCTCGGTCAAGACACTGGATGAAGCGGTGCGGGTGATGGCCAGGTTGCAACTTAAGCAGACACTGAGCAACGAGCAGGTGGACGATATTGTGGTCTTTCTGAACGCGCTTACCGGTGAGTTTCCGGAACAGGTTCTACCACGCCTGCCCGCGACATCGGGTTGGACGCTGCTTGATCCGCAGAGCTGATTACTGTTGCCCTGAGAGGGTATCCCAAATGAACGTAGCTATTGTATAAAGCAGCTTTGAACGGTTAGTGATTGGAAGTACCTGTTTCATGGGCAGGCTGTCGGCGACGATGGCCTTTGCCCCGACAGATCAGGAGAAATTTCCCACCTGCGCGGCATGTTTTTCACATATACCCGTCAGTCAATGTTTTCATGAAGTTAATTAAATCCGTCTTTTCCTGAGTGCTTATACCGAGCCCCATATCAGAAAACGGATTTAGTTCTGATGCAATGTTTTCATTGATTTCGGCAACATGAAAAGAGTCTGCCACGATTATGTCGTAATGCGTAACGACTTCATCAAGCGTTTCGTACACACCATTATGCATGTAGGGTGCGGTTAACTCGATATTTCGCAAGCTGGGGACTTTAAACTTGCCTCGCTCGGTTGCCAGGTCTGCAGGATCAATATTGCTGTTCATGGCCAGACCCTCGTCCCTGAAGGTACTGTCAATTACATATGCCGGATTCATGGTATTCACCGGGGTACCGACATTAAAGTACTTGAAATTGGTAAACAGCGCCGGTCCACCCGTCGGGTTGTCGATCACATGGCAGTTGGCACATTTTGCCTTGTTACCGCTAAACACATTCAAGCCATTCATTTCTGATGCTGTCATGGCGTACTGTCCGATTAAAAAGGCATCAAACTTCGAGGTAAACCGATTAACTTCCGGTGACGTTTCAAATGCCGCCAATGCCTGGGCAATAAAATCATATGCTATTGCAGAATCATCCAGTGCGTTGGCACCAAACACACTCAGAAAATCATTTACATAGCCGGCGCTACGGACTTTGTTCACGACCTCCGCTGCATCGGCATTATTCATTTCCACTGGATTTAAAAATGGATCTTTCGCCTGCGCCACCAAGTCGCTGCGGCGCCCATCAAGGAATTGCCCGCCTTCATACCTTGATCCATCTTCAGAGCTTGTGGCTGTAACGGTGAGTCGAAACCGGGGAGAAAATGATGCGTAAGCAGCTGTTGGAGCATTTCGATTTCCAAATTCACCACCTGTCGAGCCTTCTGAAACCGGTGCCATGGCGCTCGTCCCGGGATCGGCAAAACCTGCTGCCGGGTCATGACAACTGGCGCAGGATTGGTTTCCGCCACTTGAAAGGTTTTCATCAAAAAAAATAGCGCGGCCGACACTGACAATTGATGCGGTATTAGCCGGTGTATTGTTCGTTGATCCACCAGAACCACCACCACATCCTGCTGACAGGATCGCGGCGAATGAGATAATGCTGAGTGTAGTGCCACGCATAATGG
>JBDNAP010000083.1:0-3091 GCA_039768325.1 Thiogranum sp. | reverse complement strand
TGAATGGCGCTAAGTTAAGCCTATTTAGCCCATTGTAGGGTCGAATTCATTCGACCAACCACGTTGCCATTCCATCTATCATCCCGGATATAGTCAGAATGTGGGTAGCCGCCAACAGCTGCTGGCCGAATAAATTCGGCCCTACAGAGGAAAAGCCGCCTTAACTTAGTGCCATTCGTATCTTGTATATTATGGCAATCATAAATTAATTAAACAGATAGAATTATAGCAATACTAACGAAATCTTCGTCGTTCTCCTCCTCTGGAATAGTTTCGGGCACAGCCTGCCGCCGCGCAAAGACGCCTGGCTGAGAGTCCGCCCCATCTTGTCCGAAATGCGTGGTTTACCTCCAGGAACACATCCACCGGTGCAGTGACGTTGGTACAAGTGTTGGGGGGCTAATGACTTGCTCACCGCATTCAATCTTAATGTGACTTTGCCTGCCGGCAGGCGGTCTCAATAAACAGAAAACCGGCGCCCGGCGATGACCCGGCAACGTGGAAGAAAGTCAGGTCCCGGTTCTGGACGCAATCATTCGATCAGGAGGGGAAAATGATGAAAAACCTACTACACACATCAATCAGTCTGTTGCTCGCCGTGTTTATCGCTGCCTGTGCCTCTACGCCAAAACTCAGCCAGGAGCAGGTTCTCAGTCAGAACCAACAGATCGCCAGCCTGGACAAGGCCTTGAAGGATGCACACGCGCAGGGTGCTGATTACCTGGCACCGGAGGGTTACAAAGCCGCGTCGACGCAGCTCGATCGGGCTATGACTGAAGCGGCCGGCGGGCGCAGCGATAGCGCCAACACCGCTGCGCGGGCGGGCCTCAATACCCTGAAAAAAGTGAACCGGGATGTCGAGCAAAGCAAGGACTTGCTGCGCGAGGTGCTGGCCGCCAGGACACAAGCCATGAAGGCCGGCGCTGTCACATTGTACAGCAAGGATACCGCGGATCTGGAAGCTGGTTTGCGCAAGACCGCCAACCTGGTCGAACAAGGTCGCATTGAGGACGTCAAGAAACGCCGTCCGAAGTTGATTGCCGGCTATGAACAGCTGGAGTTGATGTCCCTTAAAGAGGGGATGGTCGATACCGCCCAGGCGACCCTGGAAAAGGCCAAACAGAATCGTGCAGCCAAGTACGCACCCAAGACCTACAAACTGGCAGAGGAGGAGTTGGCCCTGGCCCTCTCTGTTCTGGATGCTGACCGTACCAAGACCGACAAAGCCAATGTCCACGCCGCGCGCGCCAAGTGGCTTGCCGAGCGTAGTATCGGCATTACCGAGTTGATCAGGGATTTCGACCGCCGCGATTATACGCGCGAAGACGTGGTGTTGTGGTATCAGACCCAGTTGAGCGAAATCGCGGAACCGCTGGGTAAAGAGCTGCCCTTTGACAGCGCCAACCGCACCGTTGTACTCGGCATGCAGAGCTCGGTGAAAGAGCTGATCAATCAGCGCGACGAGACCGCGGTGGCGCGTAGTCAATACGAGCAGGAACTGTCTTTGACCGAGGAGCAGAAGAGTTCTATCGACAAGGTCGAGTCGATGTTCGCCGCGGTTGAGGCCAGCGTCTACCAGCAGCGCAAAAACGTACTGATTTCAGCACATGGTTTACGCTTTCCACCGGGTGGTAGTGAACTGGAGGCGGAAAACTTCGTGCTGCTGAACAAGATCAACAGGGCGATTGATATTTTTCCGAGCAGTACCATCAGAGTGTCCGGCCATACTGACTCGACAGGCAGTGACGCGGTGAATATGAAGTTGTCTGAGCAAAGAGCTGAAAAGGTGGCCAGGTTCCTGACCGAAGTGGGTGGTGTCGCTGGCGACAGGATTAGCGTCTATGGCTACGGCGAATCGCGCCCGGTGGCGAGTAACGAGACGCTGGAGGGCAGAGCCGCCAACCGGCGGGTCGAGATCTTGATAGAAAACCCGTAAACTACTTGCTCGAGCCCTGCGGCCACCAGGCCGCAAGGGCATGTCACTGTCATAGCCACGGGCTGAGCGGTCGGCGTTGCGCTTGTCTTCTTTACGGTAAACTGATCTAAGAAAAAAACCAGCCGGGAAAACACCATGGCCGAGCCAATTCCAGTCTCACAGGCAACACCAGCGCCTTCCCCGTTAAAAGAGATCGGGGTGAATCTCATTGACGACCCGGGCCTCTGGCTGGAGCATGTACTGGAAGAGCTGATCATCGCGCTCAAGACCTTTCTGCCCAACCTGCTGGGGGCGCTGGCACTACTGGTCATCGGTTGGCTGGCGGCCTTCGTCGTCCGTTGGCTCATCCATCGCTTCGGTAAAGGTCTTGATGCAATCCTGGCTGTCATCCATCGTTGGCTGGGTCAGGAGGTCACCCGGCCGCGGTGGTCGGTCTCGAACCTCGTCGCTAATATCGCTTTCTGGATCACGCTCGCCTATGCCATTAGCGGCGCAGCCGAACAGCTCGGTCTCGTCACCTTCGCTAACTGGGTGCTGAGTCTAATCGGCTACTTGCCGCGAGTACTGATCAGTGCCTTTATTTTATTTATCGGTTACCTCATTGCCAACGGCGTGCGGAATGTTGTCATAGCCGTTGCCGACTCCAGTGGTTTCCAGCATGGACTCTCGCTCGGGCATCTGGTGTCCGGCCTTATCCTGGCGTTCACGCTATTGCTCGGATTGGCCCAGCTCGGGCTCGACATCGCTGTTTTTGCGAACATCATCATACTGGCAGCCGCGGCACTTTTCGCTAGCGCTGCGCTGGCGTTTGGCATTGGTGCAGGTGATGCCGTGCGCAATATCATGGCTTCACACTATGTGCGCAAGGCTTACCGGCCCGGTCAGAAGGTGCGTATGCAGGGCATGGAGGGCGAGATTGTGGAACTGACGCAGGTGGCCGTGATCCTGGAGACCGGAGAAGGCACGGCTTGGATCCCGGCGCGACAGTTCCTGGAAAACGTGGCGTTGGTCGTCGAGGAGGAGGATAGCGAGCATGTTTGACGCGGTGACGAAAGGCTATATCGCTCTGCACCCGGCTGAAGCTGCCCGCACACTGGCACGACTGGACAGTCGTGATAGCAAGGCGATATTCGAGGTCATGCCACCTCAGCTGGC
>JBDNAP010000492.1:0-4359 GCA_039768325.1 Thiogranum sp. | reverse complement strand
TAAATTCAGGGTGATGGTTTGTGCGAACAGCGGACCCACCCAGACCAGGCACAGCATGCATAATCCGTGCAGCCAGTGCTTACGTTTATTGATCCGGAATTCCACTTAAGCTCTACTCCTGTGTTATGGCAGCGACAAACTCAGGGACGTTTCCTGTCCGCCCCTTAACAGGGTCACACTCACGCTATCGCCCTCACCGAGTGCCCGCATGGCCTTCATACCGGTGGACGGCGAATCAATTTGCACACCGTTGATCGCCGTGACGACATCACCGGACTGCAGGCCCAGTTGCTCAAAAGCATCCGCCTGTTTGCCTGGCTTCAATTTAAATCCGACAAATTTGCCACCTTCGCGGTGTGGCGCGGCTTGCACATAGTTCATGAATGACGACGGATTGCGCTTGATTTCATTCCTGTACTTCTGAAATGCCGCCACCTTGCCGGGAGTGCCGACAGACCCGGCCCGGGTCGCACTGCGACTACCCGTGTCACCCGGTTGCGGGTTCGTGCGATCCTTTGGCAAACGCAAGGTTTCAAAACGCCCGTTACGTTCCAGTATGATGCGGTCGGGATAGATCTCGGACAGCTTGGCCCCCCCCGGCAGCGGATCACCCACGGCATAATTCTCTTCCTTACCCTTGGGGTCCCCCACAATAGCGCGCCCACCCGCGCTGTCTTCACTGGCAAAAACACCACGCAGCGTCAGCTTGAGACGCGTTTCCGGCGCCTCAATTACCTTTGTCGCCGCCGCTTTTTCCTCACCGGCAACCCCGAACAGGTGCCAGCCTGCAATCTGCTGTTCAGTGATACGCGGCGGCTGGCGCTTGACTGCTACGGGCACAGCCGTGGTTACCGCCTGTTCTGTTTGCCCGGCCCCGGGAACCAGCAGCCAGGTCAGCCTGGCCGACAGCCACGCCAGCCAGATTATCAGCAGCACATTAACCAGCTTGCTGAGCGAAGCTATCCGTTCCGGGCGGAACCAGCCCTTTAACGCAGATTGTGAAATGGCAAGGCTAACCATAGCGTTTCAAATTCAACATATCCCTGAATCAGTAACCACGGCCGATTGACAAAGAACTTAAATACCTGACGCTAAGGCATTATTTTACCGGGCGCTTATAATCTTAACCCATTTTCGCCAGCGCTACCCTCAGGAGACCGATTTTCGCCGTCTGGCGCCCGGCGGCGGACCCCCACGACGTTTTTTATTTGAAACTTTCTTCCGCGGCCTCGCCACCGGCGGCGCTGGTTCGATCATCATATCGGCGTCTATATGCTGCACTGGAATGGCTTCACCGATAAAAGCCTCTATATCGGGTAAAGAATACACAAAGCGCTCGCAGGCAAAACTGATTGCATCACCGTCTGCACCCAGCCGTGCGGTACGTCCGATACGGTGCACGTAATCCTCCGCATCCTGGGGCAAATCGTAGTTGAAAACGTGACTGACATCAGGGATATGCAGACCCCGCGCAGCCACGTCGGTCGCCACCAGAATGTCCAGCTCCCCCTCCTGAAACTGTCTCAACAATGACTGACGTTTCTTCTGCGGCACATCACCGGACAGTATCGCCGACTTGAGTCCATTGCCTTCCAGATAGGCCCACACCTTTTCGGAATCCCGCTTGGTATTGACGAACACGATGCTGCGATGGGCATCCATCCGCCCCATCAATCCCAGTAACAGGGGGATTTTGTCCTCGTTGGAGGTGTGGTACAGCACCTGCCGCACGTGCTGGGCCGTGACCTGTTCAGACTCAACCTGCACCAGCTGCGGGCTGTTCATATGTTCATAGGCCAGTTCGTTGACCCGTAACGACAGGGTGGCTGAAAACAGCAGCCCCAGCCGCTGTTCCGGCGGTGGACAACGGCGCAACAGAAAGCGCACATCTTTTATGAAGCCCAGGTCGAACATCCTGTCCGCCTCGTCGAGCACCACCACCTGCGCCTTACGCAGATCAAATACGTGTTGCTTGAAGTAATCGATAATGCGTCCGGGCGTACCGATCAGTACATCAACACCATTGGCCAGCTGTGTACGTTGACGATCATAATCGGTACCACCGTAGGCCAGACCAAGCTTCAAGCCAGTATACTGTCCGAGTTTTACCGCATCCCGGTGAATCTGTATCGCCAGTTCACGGGTTGGCGCAAGTATCAGAGCCCTCACCTGTTGCCGCTTACGCTGCTCATCGGCGGGATTACGCAACAGAAAATTAAAGGTCGCGATCAGAAATGCGGCGGTTTTACCTGTACCTGTCTGTGCCTGACCCGCCACATCCTGGCCGTTCAAGGTTAACGGCAAAGTTTTCTCCTGTATCGGTGTACAAGATAAAAACCCTGCATCTTCAATGCCTTGAGCTACACTTTCGGGTAGATCAAAGCCGCTAAAAGCAATATTTGTCATGTGTTCTTGTGTCATGGTTGCGAAGCATAACGAATTTATTCCGTTTATTCTCAGGTTTGGGCTTGCAATCTTCGCCTTTTTGGGCTGAAATTAATGCCGCTGCAGTGCTGATGAGTAGACATTACACTCGATTATCGAAAATCGTATGCAAATAAGCGGCTCAGTCAGACAAGGCCTGCGTTTCAATTTAAAACCCCCGTAATTTTAATCAAATCTAAAAAAGTTGGTGGCCAGGAGGCCCATAGTGTGAGCGATACTATCGTTTATTTAACCGATGACTCTTTTCAAAATGAAGTTCTTGAATCCGCTGAACCTGTGCTGGTTGACTACTGGGCTGAGTGGTGCGGCCCCTGCAAAATGATCGCTCCCATCCTTACCGAGATCGCGACCGAGTATCAGGGCAAGGTAAAAGTAGCGAAACTGAATATCGACGACAATCCGCAGACGCCACCTAAATATGGTATTCGAGGTATCCCTACCCTGATGCTTTTCAAAGATGGCAATGTTGAAGCCACCAAAGTCGGCGCTTTGTCAAAATCCCAGCTGACAGCGTTTATTGATACAAACCTGTAACACAGACCCCGTACCAGGCATTGTTCGTCCCGGAGGACTCAATCCAATCCAAAGGTTAGCCAATTCCGCCCACGCCGCTGCAATAGCGGCGTACCGATCCACCGCTGCCAGCCTTTCCGGCGGTGCTGTTCCTGCCAATCTGGATGATTATTAAGAGCTTATGAACCTGACAGAACTGAAACAAAAACCTGCATCCGAACTGATTAAAATTGCCCAGGGAATGGGTATCGAAGGTACCCGCTCCCGCAAGCAGGATGTCATTTTTTCCATATTGAAGTCTCACGCCAAGAGCGGGGAGGATATTTTCGGCGACGGTGTTCTGGAAATCCTTCAGGACGGATTCGGCTTCCTGCGCTCGGCCGATAGTTCCTACCTGGCCGGCCCCGATGATATTTACGTATCACCCAGCCAGATCCGGCGTTTCGGCCTGCGTACCGGTGACACAGTATCCGGCAAAATCCGGCCGCCCAAGGAAGGTGAACGTTATTTCGCTTTGTTGAAAGTCAACGAAATCAACTACGACAAACCGGAAAACGCCAAAGGCAAGGTACTGTTCGAAAACCTGACACCGTTGCATCCCAATGAACGCCTCAAGCTGGAACTGGGCAATGGCAGCACGGAAGACATTACGGCCCGTGTCATTGACCTTGCAGCGCCGATTGGCAAAGGTCAGCGAGGCCTGATCGTGTCACCCCCGAAAGCCGGTAAAACCATGCTGCTGCAGAATGTGGCGCAGTCGATTACCAGTAATCATCCGGAATGCTATTTAATCGTTCTGCTCATCGATGAACGTCCCGAGGAAGTCACCGAAATGGATCGCTCGGTTCGTGGTGAGGTGGTTTCATCAACATTCGACGAACCGGCAAGTCGCCACGTCCAGGTCGCCGAGATGGTTATCGAGAAGGCCAAGCGACTGGTTGAACACAAACGCGACGTGGTTATCCTGCTTGACTCGATTACCCGTCTTGCGCGCGCCTATAACACGGTAATCCCGTCGTCCGGCAAGGTCCTTACCGGCGGTGTGGACGCCAACGCGCTGCACAGACCCAAGCGTTTTTTTGGCGCCGCACGCAATATCGAAGAAGGCGGTTCACTGACCATCATCGCAACTGCGCTGGTGGAAACCGGGTCGCGTATGGACGACGTAATCTACGAAGAGTTCAAAGGCACCGGCAACATGGAAATACACCTGGATCGCAAGATTGCCGAAAAACGTGTCTACCCGTCGATCAACATCAACCGCTCCGGCACTCGTCGCGAAGAATTGCTGACCAAACAGGATGAACTGCAAAAAGTGTGGATCCTGCGCAAACTTTTACACCCCATGGAAGATCTGGCGGCGATGGAATTCCTGCTCGACCGGCTCAAGGGCGTCAAGAC
>JBDNAP010000491.1:0-3500 GCA_039768325.1 Thiogranum sp. | reverse complement strand
TCCGGGAACTGGTAGGGGCCGTAGTTGTTGGAGCAGTTAGTAGTGACCACTGGCAGGTCATAGGTGTGGAAATAGGCGCGCACCAGGTGGTCGGACGCCGCCTTTGACGCCGAGTAGGGGCTGTTGGGTGCGAAGGCGGTGGTTTCGGTAAATGCCGGGTCATCGGGTTCCAGTGAACCATAGACCTCATCGGTGGATACATGCAGGAAGCGGCAGTCCGACGCGTCTTTCCGCCAGCGTTTACTGGCTGCTTCCAGCAGGGTGAAAGTGCCATGTATGTTGGTTTTGATGAAGGCTTCCGGACCGGTGATCGAGCGGTCGACGTGCGACTCGGCGGCGAAGTTGACCACGGTGTCGATGTTTTCCACTTCGAACAGCTGCTTGACCAGCTCGGCGTCGCAGATGCTGCCGTGCACGAAGCGGTAGTTGGGGAGGTTGTCGACGCCTTTGAGGTTCTCCAGGTTACCGGCATAGGTGAGCGCATCCAGATTGATGACGCGATCCTGCGGATGGTTCTGGATCCAGTAGCGGACAAAGTTTGCGCCGATAAAGCCGGCGCCGCCGGTGATGAGCAGGTGTTTCATGGGATTAACTGCCTGATATTTAATAACGATGAGCCACCGAAAGGCCTGGGTACGGCGGACATCAATGAGGGCCTATTCTACAGCAATAGGATACTGTTTTTCGGTGTCATTCTGTGTTTTCGGGTTATCCTCATAATTAGACTTGTTCATAAAATTAGATCTATCTCTATTTTACAATTTCTATCGCAGTCAGCCGACCGCTCCTACAACAGCGCCTGCATCATTGCCCTGAGGCTGTCGCGCCAGTGGGGGATCGGGTAATCCAGCACCTGGCGGATTTTAACCTTGCTCAGCACCGAATAGGCCGGACGTGTGGCGGGCAAGGGGAAATCGGTACTGGGAATGGGCGATATTTTCTGCACCTTGAGCGGGAAACCAAGGTCCCTGGCGTTGGCAATGATTTCACTGGCGAAGTCGTACCAGGAGGCCACGCCTTCATTGGTAAAATGAAAGACCCCCCTGGCATCCGCCTCAATCAGCGATAACAGTGCCCGGCTAATATCCGCCGTCCAGGCCGGTGTGCCGATCTGATCGTCGACAACCCTTAGCTCGTCGCGTTCGGCCGCCAACCTCAGCATGGTCTTGACGAAATTGTGGCCGTGTACGCCGTACACCCAGGCAGTGCGCACTATGACGGCATCGGGCATGGTGTCCCTAACAGCCCGTTCGCCTTCCCATTTGGACTGGCCATACACACCCAGTGGATTGGCGGGATCAGGCTCTGCATAGGGGTGCGACTGCTCGCCGTCGAAGATGAAATCGGTACTGACGTGCAACAAGCGGCCGCCGTAAGCGGCGACGCCCTCCGCGACCGCCTTCGCGCTGTTCCGGTTCACCAGTAATGCCTGCTCCCGCTCTTCTTCCGCCTTATCCACATGGGTGTAGGCTGCACAATTGATGACCCAATCCGCCTGATGAGCAGCAATACCTTCTGCAACCGTATCAGGCCGTGAAAAATCGAGTTCCTTGCGGTCAGTCCCGACCACGTCTTTACCAGCCGCCTGCAGGGCCAGCACGGTTTCCCGGCCCAGTTGCCCGCTTGCCCCGGTAACCAGATACTTCATGCTGGCATCTCGTAATCGGGTAGCTTGTCAGCCATATCCCGCAGCAGGCCGTTGCCGGCATCCTTATCGGAAATCCTGAAATCATCACCCGGCCAGTCGATACCGATATCCGGATCGTTCCACAGGATGCCGTGCTCATCTTGCGGTGCATAGAAATCGGTACACTTATAGAGAAAATCGGCGCTCTCGCTGAGGACACAGAATCCGTGTGCAAAGCCCGGCGGCACGTAGAGTTGCCGGTGATTTTCGCCGCTCAGCTCGGCTCCCACCCATTGGCCGAAGCTCGGCGATCCCTTGCGGATGTCCACCGCCACGTCGAATACCGACCCGGATACCACACTGACCAACTTGCCCTGGGGCTGTTCCAGCTGATAATGCAAACCACGCAGTACCCCCCGACCGGAACGCGAATGGTTATCCTGGACAAAACGGACGTCCAGACCCTGTGCGGCATACTTCTGCGCATGCCAGGATTCCATGAAAAAACCGCGCGTGTCACCGAAAACATCCGGTTCGATAAGCAACACGTCGGGAATACTTGTCGGCGTTATCTTCATGACCATTCACCGTCTTCGGACAACACATCGAGCAGGTAACGACCGTAACTGCTTTTATTCAAGGGTTGCGCCAGCGCATCGAGTTGTTCCGCGCTGATATAGCCTTTGCGATAGGCGATTTCTTCGACGCAGCTGATCTTCAGACCCTGGCGCTGTTCGACGGTTTCGATAAAGGTCGCCGCCTGCAACAGGGATTCATGGGTTCCGGTATCCAGCCAGGCGGTGCCGCGCCCCAGTATCTCTACGTGCAGGTTTCCGGCTTTGAGGTAGTGAGAATTAATATCCGTAATTTCAAGCTCACCACGCGGCGAGGGCGTTAAGCCGGATGCGATATCCACGACCTGATTATCATAGAAATACAAGCCGGTGACAGCGTAGTGTGAGCGGGGCTTTACCGGCTTTTCCTCTATACTGATCGCGCGACCGCCTTGATCGAATTCGACCACGCCGTAGCGTTCAGGGTCCTGTACCCGGTAGGCGAAGACGCTGGCACCCTCGTTCCTGCTGACGGCCGCGGCCAGATTGCTTCCGAGGCCGTGTCCGTAAAAAATATTGTCGCCCAGAATCAAGCAGCAATTCGAAGCACCAATGAAAGATCGGCCGATGAGAAAAGCCTGCGCCAGGCCTTCGGGTTGCGGCTGTTCTGCATAGTGCAGATCCAGCCCGAACTGACTGCCATCACCCAGCAGCCGCTGGAATAAGGGCACATCGTCCGGTGTGGAGATAATCAGGATTTCCCGGATTCCGCCCAGCATCAGCGTAGACAGGGGATAATAGATCATCGGCTTGTCATAGACAGGCATCAGCTGTTTGCTGACCGCGCGCGTCAACGGGTAAAGCCGGGTACCGGAACCGCCGGCGAGGATGATGCCTTTCATGTTGTTAAGGTATTTCCCTTTTTCTGTCTTCGGGTATTCAGTTTTACCTGACAGCCCCCCTGGGGAGTAAAACATGAAAAGCTCTTCTCCCGGAGGGAAAGGGCTGTTGCGATACCCTCGCTTGCAGAAGAGCCATCGCCATTATTCCGCGCTGGGGTCGGCGCTGTCCAGATAACCCTCACGCAGCAGGTACAGGTAGATTTCCTGTGCGGCCTCCATGGGCGTCAGTCCGGTTGTATCAACCCGCAGTTCCGGATGTTCCGGAATTTCGTACGGGTCACTGATACCGGTGAATTCGGGTATCTCGCCTTTACGCGCTTTCGCATAGAGCCCCTTGCGATCCCGTGCCTCGCAGGTTTCCAGCGGTGTTGCCACATGAATTTCGATAAAGGATCCGTGTGGCTCGATCATCTCCCG
>JBDNAP010000490.1:0-2948 GCA_039768325.1 Thiogranum sp. | reverse complement strand
TTTTTATGAAATGATCGATCGGTTTTATCGACTTGAACGGGTGAATAAAACCGGATGCCGGTGAACCGGGCGTGGCAAAGTCGTAGCCACTGTTCACCGATGGGTGAGTGACACTGAAAACACCCAGACAACCTGTGGTTCGCCGATTGACGGTTCGCCTGCTTGCAAAGCCGTTCTTTTCTATCAGTGTACAGGTTCCGCTGCGACTCTGTGTCAATCCAAAACGAAAAACCGGGTTCTTGATTCAGGTTGACACTGTTACACTGCAGAAAACCGGCATGGATCAATAAGCGAATCCCTGTTCCCTATGTGACCGATGCCTGATGAGGCGTAGCGTGGAACAGGAAATTGAATTGCGGAGAACGCAGTGAAAAATTCCGACGAACCGCTGTTCTGTGACAAAGACGCGGAAGCTAGTCCAGGCGCAACAGACACCCCGGCTGTTCTGATCGAATCCAGCAGTTGGCCGATCAATAGCCCTATGCGGTACTGCGTATCCAGGGTGAAGGCCAGCCGTACGGTGCACTGGTGGCCTTTGCGTTCTCGGAAGAAATGAGGCACGCGGTATTTGTCACGCCGGTCGCAACCCGCAAGTACCGCCTGCTCAGCGAGTGTGATCATGTCGCACCGGTGATCGACAACCGGCCGAACAAGGCGGATGAGCTGATGGAAATCGAAGCCGTCACCGTGACGGGTCGTTCGCAAATGATCGAACGCGGGCCTGAGTTCGATAAGTGGGCCGAGTTACTGGTCACTCGCCATTCGTATCTCAAATCCTTTGTGAATGCGCCCACGTGCGCTCTGTTTCGCGTGGATGTTGTACGTTTTCTGCACGTCGCGCGCTTTCAGGAGGTCAGCCAATGGATTCCGGGCAGCCGCTCCTGATCCCTCTTGACGCGCCCGGACAATGGGACGAACAGCTTGTCGGTGGCAAGGCAGCGAAGCTGGCACAAGTCGCGCGCGCCGGTTTCGCAGTGCCGAGGGGATTTTGTCTGACCACCCCGGCTTACCAGGCGTTTGTGAAAAATGCCGGGATTACCGCAACCATTCGCATGGAACTGGGTCGCAAGTCGATGGATGACATGCGCTGGGAGGAAATCTGGGATGCCGCCCTGCGGATTCGTGCAACGTTTTTCGCCCAGCCACTGGACGAGGTATTGCATGAAACGATCGCGCAGGGGCTGGCTGATTTCGGTGCCTCCACACCGCTCGCGGTGCGTTCATAGGCGGTTGGTGAGGACGCCGCCGGGCGCAGCTTCGCGGGCTTGCATGAATCGATCATCGGGGTTAGAGGTCAGCAAGCCGTGGAAGACGCGGTGCGGCTGGTGTGGGCGTCGCTCTGGTCCGATGCAGCTTTGCTTTATCGTAAGGAGCTGGGCCTTGATCCTGCTAACAGCCACATGGCCGTGCTGGTTCAGGAGTTGGTTGATGCGGACCGGTCGGGCGTTGCCTTTGCGCGTGATCCGCGTGACATGCGCAAGGAACGTGCGCTCATAGAGTCAGTACCCGGTCCGTGCAGCCTGCTCGTTGACGGTCTGGTCGATCCGGATCGCTGGGAACTGGACCGCAGAACGCACGGCATCATCACCTGGCTGCCCGGTCAGCGCGAAGATGCGCAGCACGATGCTCCGCTGCTGGAACCGCGTGATCTTGAGCAGATCCTGGAGACATTGCTGTCGGTCGAACAATTGGTTGGCTGGTCCCCCGACATGGAATGGACCGGGCAATCTGCTGCGCTGACCGTCCTGCAGGCGCGGCCGATTACGACCGCGATCCCCGAAAAGGATGAGAAGCGAGCCTGGTTTCTCAGTTTAGGACCTGGCGATGCGCGCTTGAGCGCATTGCGCAGGCGTGTTACTGAACAGCTCATCCCGGAACTGGAAGCGCTAGGCCGGGTGTTCGCGGCCGAGCAGCTGGATCTGCTCGACGATCGGCAACTGGCCGATGCGATCGGGCAACGCAGTGCAGCCCTCGCCAAATGGAAGAAGATCTACTGGGACGACTTTATCCCGTTTGCGCATGGCGTCCGCCGCCTGGCAACTTATCACAACGATGCGGTGCGAGCGGAAGATCCCTACGAATTCGTGGGTCTGCTACGCAATCAACCGTTGGTCGCGACGCAGCGTAACGAGGCCATTGGCCAGCTGGCAAGAAAGCTGGCGGCAAACGATACCGTGCGATCAGCCCTTGAACGATTGCTCGCAGAGTTTGCCGGCAGGATTGATTGGCCGGCATTCCGTGACGCGCTGACGAACAACGCAGACGCCACCGAGGATTTCGTCCGCGGCTTCGACGATCTCAAGGAATGCTTTCTCGATATCACCTACAACCATGCGAGGCTATACGATCAGCCGGAACCCATGCTGCGAAACCTCATCGAGTTGTCGCGAACGCGGAGCCAGTTAGACCGCGATGAACCGGTAACGGGGGACACCGTCGCAGCGCTGGAGCAACGTTTGCTGGACGCGGTTGGCCCGGAACGCCGCGAAGAAGCACTTGAGGTTATTGAAACCGGACGCGTGAGCTGGAAACTTCGCGACGACGATAACCTGCTGGTGGCCCGCCTGGAAAGCCAGCTCCTGCGCGCACTGGATGAGGCCGCGCAGCGTATGAGAATGCTGGGCAGACTCAGCGGCGACGAACGCCCCAACGACACGCATGTCGAAGCGATGGTTCGAGTCCTGCGCGAACCATCGACCGGTCCAATAGCACTTGAAGCCAGCGCTAAGATGCCTGCAGCGGGGTTATCCAGCGCACCGCTGGGTGAGACTCCACGGCAACTGATCGGACAACCGGCCTCACCCGGTGCCGCCACCGGCACGGTGCGCTGTGTTCACGGGCGCGATGACCTCGGCAGGTTCCGGCAGGGCGAAGTCCTGGTCTGTGACGCCATCCAGCCGACCATGACACACCTGGTCCCGCTGGCGAGCGCGATTGTCGAACGCCGC
>JBDNAP010000489.1:0-5411 GCA_039768325.1 Thiogranum sp. | reverse complement strand
GCCTTTGCCTACCACCCGCACCACCCCCTGATTGAGGTTGATGCGTTCCGCAGTCAATGCGACCAGTTCAGATATTCGTAGACCGCTGGCATATAACAGTTCCAGCATGGCCCGGTCACGCAGTCCCACAGGCGCAGAAACATCGGGCGAATTTAGCAACGCCTCCACCTCCGACTCACTCAGGGTATGTGGTAGTGGACGGTCCATTTTCGGCGATTCGATATTGGCCGTTGGATCATCCCGGCGCCGACCTTCCCTGACCAGATAGCGATAGAAGCGCCGCATACTGGATAACAGACGGGCACTACTACGCAAGGCCCGGCCACTCTGGTACTGGCCGGCCAGAAAACCCAACAGATCAGCCGAGCTGGCTTCCGACAGGGGAATCTTCCGCTGTGCCAGCCAGGCTGCGAGCCCCCTTAAATCACGCTGGTAGGCCGCCAGCGTGTTTTCACTCAAGCCGTTCTCCATCCACACGGCTTCCGCAAATCGATCGATGACGTCGATATCGGCTGGTCTACACTGTTCAGCCAGCGGAACATGAATCGTAGCGGTTGTGCGCTCCTGCATGACACGCACACTACCACAATCCAGGCCTGTTACACTGCACTGGCGAACAGTACCTACTGTTCACCACGGCCAAAACCTGACTCCTGCTGAGGGAATCAATGGTCTGGCGGCGGCCGGATAAACGCTTAAGCGACCGCAAGACGGTGTAGAATGAACGCGAAGCCCGGGGGTCGGTTAACGCCATGAAAACAGCCCCTAAGTAAAATCTAGCAGAATGGAGCGATGGTATGACTACCACCCCCGCAGACTGTTGCGCAGACTCTGAACAGAAACTGTTGCCGGTTGAACTAGCCCGGGAGCGTATTCTGCAGGCGGTGCAACCCATCACTGCTGTAGAACAACTTCACCTCCGCTCGGCCTTGGGACGGGTGCTGGTTGAACCGTTGATCGCCAATGTCGATGTCCCGCCTTTTGCCAATTCTGCTATGGATGGTTATGCCGTGCGCAGTCAGGACTGCACCGGCTCAAGGGAAACCACGCTGGAACTCATCGGCACATCATTTGCCGGCAGGCCATTTACGGGCGAAGTTTCCGACCGTCAATGCGTTCGCATTATGACGGGTGCCGTTATACCCGAAGGTGCCGACGCGGTATTGATGCAGGAGCAGGTCAAACGCGACGGCGAACAGATCTCCTTTGACAGCCGCTCCGTAAAACCCGGCCTGAATGTTCGTTACGCCGGTGAAGATAGCCGACAGGGGGATATCGTACTGGAGCCCGGTATAAAGCTCGGCGCAGCCGAAATCGGCCTGCTGGCTTCTGTCGGTGTCAGTGAAGTCAGAGTTTCAAGACCGTTGCGCGTGGCGTTCTTTTCAACAGGTGACGAACTTGCCGCTATCGGTACTCCGCTGGTTAAAGGACAGATCTATGACAGTAACCGCTATGCGCTGTTTGGCATGCTGTCGAAACCTGGCATCGAATGTTACGACCTGGGTGTTATCCCGGATCGACGTGAAGCCGTTCGGGCCGCTTTTCAGCGGGCTGGAGAAATGGCAGATCTGATCCTGACTTCGGGCGGTGTCTCCGTCGGTGAAGCCGACTATGTAACCGAAACACTGGGTGAGCTGGGTAAAATCAACTTCTGGCGGATGGCCATGAAGCCTGGTAAACCGCTGGCTTTCGGAAAAATGGGAAACGCAGTATTTTTTGGATTACCGGGGAACCCGGTGTCAGTGATGGTGACTTTCTACCAGTTTGTACTGCCGACAATACGTAAAATGTCGGGTGAAAAGGAACGGGAAGCACTGTTGATCAAGGCTCGATGCTCGCAAGCTCTGAAAAAAGCACCCGGTCGTATGGAATTTCAGCGCGGGATCTTAAAGAGAGAGAACGATGCCAGCTGGAGCGTTTCCAGCACGGGAATACAGGGCTCTCATGTATTGAGTTCCATGAGTAACTCCAACTGCCTGATTCTCCTGCCGGCGGAAAGTGATGGCGCAAAATACGGTGAACTTGTTACCGTCCAGCCATTCATGGACTTTGACTAACCCTGTTTTTTCTGCTGCTCGGCAATATCGGCACGAACCTTGTCCATATCCAGCTGTTTGACTTGCTCGATGAGCTGATCGAGGGACGACCCCGGCAAGGCGCCAGGTTGAGCAAAAACCATGATCTGCTCTCTGAAAATCGCCAGTGTAGGGATAGATCGCACCTGAAAATACGCAGCCAGCTCCATCTGCTCTTCAGTGTTCACCTTTGCAAAAACCATCTCAGGGTTCTTTTCGGAAGCCGCCTCAAATACCGGCCCAAAACTCTGGCAAGGCCCACACCAGGAGGCCCAGAAATCAATTAATACAACGTTATTGTTGTCGATGGTTTCCTGGAAATTTTCATTGGTGAGTTCTATCGCCGCCATTACCGCGCTTCCCGTTACCTGGTCCAGCTGAAGAATGGGAATTGTATCAAGTGCAGCTGGCGGGTAAAACCACAGATTTCAGGTCAGGACTCGCCGCGCCAGCGCTCGGCTCCCTTAACCCGCTTGCCGGGCATATCCGAATCAGAATCGTTCTTGTAGCTCGCGTCCATCTCAACCCGGTTACGGCCCAGTTGTTTGGCGCCATACAAAGCCTTATCCGCTCGCTCAATAAAAGCGCTCGCAGTTTCACCCGGCTTGTACAGCGAGATGCCGGCAGAAAAGCTAGGCACCGTCACCATGCCGCCATTTGCCTGCCAGCGGGTTTCTGCTGCACGTTTTTTAACCTTGCTCAAGGCTCGCAAAGAACCTTCTGCATCGGTATTTGGCAACAGTACCGCAAACTCCTCGCCGCCGTAGCGGGCAACCAGATCGTGATGCCTGAAAATGGAAAGAATATTTTTGGAATATATCTGCAAGACATCGTCGCCACCCGCATGGCCGTACTTGTCATTTATCTGCTTGAAGTGATCCAGGTCAATAAGCGCGAGCGACAATGGAAAACCATAACGCTGAACACGTGCTACTTCGTCTTCTATGCGGCGCAGGAAAGCGCGCCGGTTTGGCAAGCCGGTCAGCTCATCGGTCAGGCTCAGCAGACGTACCCGGGTCAGTTCATCGCTGAGCTGACGACTGTCCGACTCGATCAACTGCAGATAGTGGTGGGTACTATCGAGTTTCTCTGCCAGTTCATGATGACCCTTGGTAAGTTTTTCGATTTCTCGAATCAGTGTCCAGCGCAAGTCTTCGAGTTCCTTGTCATCGCCGGCCTGGTGCAATTCGCCAAGAACCACTTCAAGCAACACTCCGAACTCTTCGTTTTGCGCGATAGTTGCAAGCACCTGGTGCGCTAGAGTCGCCTGCAACTTCTGAATATCGCGATGTTTGGAATCAAGATGACTTCGATAGGCGGTATCCACCTGTGTTTCCGTATCTTCATCCTTGCCGCCGGATTCCTCGACAGAATCTGAGATCGGTCTGCCGCCTGCCGTAAGCTCAGGTATCGAATCCTCACCGCTGACAACACCTCCCACGGTTTTTTCAAATGACCATTCCCGACTGACCGCTGCGTCCGTTTTGGCCACCGGTACCACGTCAGGCGGGAGCGGCTTAAGCGTTTCTGTCGCGGCATGCAATGAATTTTCCGGGCTCGCGACCGGTACGGCGAAGTCCTCCTGCGAGTTGGCCCGCGGAACATCGACAATACCGAACGCGGCCAACAGCGGCTCTACGGCAGTCTGAAACAAGTCAGAATCCAGATGTTTTAACGCTTCAATCTGGCTGGAATAAAGTTCGACATAATCCCTCATCGTCTCCAGATCAGCCGCCGTCAGTGGCGGCTGCAAACGAGCCTGAAGTAAGCGAACCTGAACCGCTAGCGGTGAGCCTTCGCGCAGGTGTCCGAGATAAGCACCAAGCAATCGATTGGTCAGGCTGACATAGGCAAGTTCTACGGTTTTCTGCCCGCTCAGCACATCATCAAGCATCCGTTCCACTTGACGATAGATGACAGCGCCAGTCTGGGAGCGGCGCAACGCTTCGAGCAGGCACAGAATTTTGCCCGCACCAGACACTTCTATCCCACGGAGTTCAGTTGAGCCCATGCTCCGAATTTACTCCCACGACACCGGTTGTTCACTGGGCGATTATTGCCTCTTTTTCATTATCAACTGCGTTGTTATTTTCAATTAGACCCGCTTTGGATCCGAATACGCAGCGACACAGATCGGGAAGTTACTCCCGTTCCGCCTAAAGAACAAACGGATAAAGGTCGCCTATCCCGAGACCGGGCTAACCCGCTTATTACACTGGCTGCAGTCAAGATCTGCAGAACCCGGCGCCAGTATCAACAGCGAGCCCAATTCGACTATGTTTTCAGCAAAATAGCTGTGTCTAACGACCGCTCCCGGCAAACCCGTTCAACTCCAAGTGGAATAGTCAGGACTTTTTCTTACAATCCTCTTCCATTTTCTTTCAAACAAAAACAACCTTTCCCATCAGATCCTTCAGTCCAAGGCACCGCACACAACGACATATTTTTGACAGCAGAACCCCGTCCACCGGCATAGACGTGCCCAGACCCTCTCCCGGAATTCAACCGTTACCGACAACAAATGCCCGTGTAAAACACCGGCCACCGGCCCAAGCCCTGCTTGTCAAGGCGTGCGCAAGTTAGCCGACATGGGCCTGCCGGACCTCGGTCGTTTACCCTCCTCCGGGGATCCAGGGACATGGCACATACCATCGCCCATACACAGCTATATTCACAAGCTGAATTGCGCAGCAATACTGGGTTCCCCTGGGGGTTGGGGTGCCCTGGGGTAGAAGATGAATTGCCGCCAGGCACCCCACTTGAGGGGAGCATGCCCTGATAGACGACGTATCATAGTATAAGAGGAATGTGGGCTGACCTCCGAACTGACTAGTCACCCAGCGCCGAAAAAATCGCGTCGCGTATTTCCTCAACCTTGCCGACACCGGGAATACGAACGTAGCGAGGTGCGGCATCACCCCCCTTATCAGCCCAGCCGGAGTAATAATCAATCAGCGGCTCTGTCTGGTCGTGATAAACTTTCAGGCGTTGACGTACTGTATCTTCCTGATCATCGTCACGCTGCACCAGAGCCTCACCGGTCTGGTCATCCTTACCTTCAATTTCCGGTGGATTGAACACGATATGATAGGTACGGCCTGAAGCAGGATGTACGCGGCGCCCGCTCATACGTTTGATGATCTCGTCATCGTCAACGTCAATTTCCACTACAGCGTCAATAGCAATACCCTGCACTTTAAGAGCTTCTGCCTGTGCCAGCGTGCGCGGGAAACCATCAAACAGGAAGCCTTTGGCACAATCATCCTGTGCAATACGTTCCCTGACCAGCCCCAGGATAATATCATCGGAGACCAGACCACCGGCATCCATGACCTT
>JBDNAP010000488.1:0-5271 GCA_039768325.1 Thiogranum sp. | reverse complement strand
TGTTGCGATCGAGTAGCAGGAAGCAGGATTCCTCTGTTGTGTATCGCTCCTGGCAGCCCCTGGAAAAGTCGGCCAGGAGGCCGTCAGATGCGGGTTCAAAGGCGTGACTCGGTTCGCCAGGCTCCAGGTCGCCCGGAAGTGAGCTGCAGGCCGCGACCATAAAGGCAGCCAAAATAATTGGCAGGGCTGTCCTGCCCCGGGTAGTCTTTCTGGTCCAACAGATTGATAGCACCGAACAATCCCACCCAATACCGTTCTCACGTCCGCGTTACTCACGCAGTATTGCTTGAAGACGGGTTTTCGTCCAGCGAATTGCCAACTACAGCTTCCGCGGCTATAGGGGTTATACTCCGATGTAAAGAATGGATTCCCGAGAGTTCTATGATAGGTCGCTTGAGTGGTCGCAGCGGTATCGACAAGTTAACTTACGCCTCGCTGCGCATCCTGGATAAAGTGCCATCTATGTCGCCGCTGTAAATATCTCAACAACATCGTCGAACAAGATCATCGGTTTATAAACCGCATTACTCGACCGATGCTGGGCTTCAAAAACGTTTGGTGTGCTCAAGCGACATTGGCTGGGATTGAACTGATGCGAATGTTGAAAAAAAGGACAGATGAGATATTCTGGCGGGAGCGATAAAACTCCCGCAGAGTGGTTCTATTCCCTGGCTGCATAGATGCTTACGATAGTAACCATTTTAAGATGGTACTGATGAGGGAAGGTTTACATTTTAACTTGTCAGTACCCGTTTCCGGTATCATGCGTGACCTTCAGTATCCCGATCACAACACAGGTTGTTTACGTTCTATGACGATTTCCGAGCGCATTGCACAGGAGCTGGGCGTCAAAACCCGGCAGGTTGAAGCGGCAGTCAAACTGCTGGACGAGGGTGCTACCGTGCCTTTCATTTCACGCTACCGCAAGGAGGCCACTGAGGGGCTGGACGACACCCAGCTGCGTAACCTCGAGGAGCGCCTGGTCTATCTGCGTGAGCTGGAGGAGCGGCGCAACACGGTGCTGAAGAGCATCGCCGAACAGGACAAGCTGAGCCCGGAACTGGAGGCGGTCATAGCTGCCGCTGACACCAAGACGCGGCTGGAAGACCTGTATGCGCCCTATCGGCCCAGACGCCGAACCCGCGCGCAGATCGCGCGCGAAGCCGGCCTCGAGCCGGTGCTGGACAGCCTGCTGCAGGATCCCTCCCGGCAGCCAGACAGCGTGGCAAGCGGGTATCTCAACCCCGATGCGGGTTTTGCCGATGCCGCTGCGGTGCTCGACGGCGCGCGGCAGATTTTCCTGGAGCGGGTGACGGAACAGGCCGACCTGGTGGGCGCGCTGCGTGATCAGGCCTGGGAGCAGGGCCTGCTGGTCTCGCAGGTTATCGACGGCCAGCAGCGGAGCGGTGCCAAGTTTTCCGACTATTTCGATTTCTCCGAGCTACTGCAGAAGCTTCCCTCGCACCGCGCGCTGGCGCTGTTCCGCGCCCGTGGCGAAGGCGTGCTGCGGCTCAAGCTGGTGATCCCCGGCCAGGACGATCTCGCCGCCAGCAATGACGTGGGCAGCTGCGACCGCCGCATCGCCGCGCATTTCGCTATCCGCGAACAGGGCCGCGCGGCCGATGCCTGGCTGTCGATGTCGGTGCGCCTGGCCTGGCGCGCCAAGTTGTCGCTGCAGATCGAGAGCGAACTGTTCCTGCGCGTCCGCGAACAGGCCGAGCAAGAGGCCATCAGGGTGTTCGGTGAGAACCTGCGCGACCTGCTGCTGGCGGCGCCGGCCGGCATGCGCGTCACGCTGGGGCTGGACCCGGGGCTGCGCACCGGCGTCAAGGTGGTGGTGATCGATGCCACCGGCAAGCTGCTGGAGCACAGCACCATCTATCCGCACGCGCCCAGGAACCAGTGGGATGCGTCCATTGCGGTGCTCGCGGCAGTGACGCAAAAACACGGCGTGCAGCTGGTCAGTATCGGCAACGGCACCGCCTCGCGGGAGACCGACAAGCTGGTGCGCGAACTGATGCAGCGTCACCCGGAGTTGAAATTAAGCAGTATCGTGGTGAGCGAGGCGGGCGCCTCGGTGTACTCGGCATCGGCACTCGCCGCCAGTGAATTCCCGGACCTGGATGTCTCCTTCCGCGGCGCGGTCTCGATTGCCCGGCGCCTGCAGGATCCGCTGGCGGAACTGGTCAAGATCGAACCCAAGTCGATCGGCGTCGGCCAGTACCAGCACGACGTTAACCAGCCCCGCCTGGCGCGCAAGCTGTCCGCTGTGGTGGAAGACTGTGTCAACGCCGTGGGAGTCGAGGTGAACACCGCCTCGGCGCCGCTGCTGGCGCGGGTGGCCGGCATGTCCGAAACACTGGCGCGCAACCTCGTCAGTTACCGCGAACAGCAGGGTGCCTTCGCCAACCGCCGGCAGTTGCTCAAGGTGCCGCGCCTCGGGCCCAAGGCGTTCGAACAGGCGGCCGGTTTCCTGCGCATCGCCCACGGCGACAATCCGCTCGACGCCTCGGCGGTGCACCCCGAAGCCTATCCGGTGGTGGAGAACATTCTCGCCGCCACACGGCTGTCCATGCCGGAGTTGATCGGCAACAGGTCCGTGCTCAGCACGCTGGCGGCCAATGACTATGTCAATGAGCGCTTTGGCGAGCCGACGGTGCGCGACATCATCACCGAGCTCGACAAGCCCGGCCGTGACCCGCGTCCCGAGTTAAGGACCGCGACCTTCAAGGATGGCGTCGAGACTCTCAAGGACCTGACTCCCGGTCTGATCCTGGAAGGCGTGGTGACTAACGTGACCAACTTCGGTGCCTTCGTCGACATCGGTGTTCACCAGGACGGCCTGGTGCACATCTCCGTCTTGTCGGACAGCTTTGTGAAGGATCCGCGCGAGGTGGTAAAGGCCGGTGACATCGTCAAGGTGAAAGTGCTGGAGGTTGATCTCGATCGCAAACGTGTTGCGCTCAGCCTGCGGCTCGGCGATGAGGTGGCGCGCAAACCGGCCCAGGGTGAGAAGAAAACGTCGCTACAGCGTGGCAAGGCCCAGCAGGGCAAGGCGCGCCAGCGGCAACAGCCCGCCAGACAGGCGCCGGTCACCGCCATGTCCCAGGCTTTCGCGAAGCTGACCGAAAAACCCTAGGCGGCGTCCTGCGGCTGTGGCGCGTGGTTGTCTCGGCGCGCCGAGCGGCCAGCGGATCGAGGACTGGCGCGGTCATCCACTAGGTGAACCCCGTATGGTTCGTTCGAATATTTGCACCATGTGGGTTTGATTCCCTATCCTTGGATCCCACTCCTACTTCGTGATTTTCGCAAAATCCACCGATGGTGCTATCCTTTTACAAACGTTTAACGAGAGCGGAAACATGTTGATGACCAATTTGGAGTCCGTCCCCGGACGCACCATCGTGAGTCACCTGGGGTTGGTACAAGGGAGCACAGTGCGTGCCAAGAACGTCGGCAGGGACATCATGGCCGGATTGAAAAACCTCGTTGGCGGCGAACTGCAGGGCTATACCGAACTGTTGCAGGAGGCCCGTCAAGAGGCCATGGATCGTCTGGCTGAACAGGCCTCCGCGTTAGGAGCCAATGCGGTGCTGAACGTGCGCTTCACCACCTCGTCGGTGGCTCAAGGGGCTGCGGAGTTGTTAGCCTACGGCACAGCGGTTAAGTTGAACTAGCCGGCTATGTATGAACTGGGTATATTGCTGATCCTGCTGGCCGTGGGCTACATCTTTGGCCGTATTGCAGAGCAGCGTCACTATCGTTCCATCATCCGTCGCGAAACTGCCTTCCAGCGCATTCCGGTATTCGCTACTCGTCACCTTCCCGACGACCTGGAACCCGGTGTCCGGACCAACCTGGTCATGGGCAGCGTGGTGATTTCAGTGGACTACTTCAAGCGCTTTCTTGCCGGGCTCAGGATGTTGGTCGGTGGCCGCATGAATTCTTACGAAAGCCTGATCGACCGCGCCCGCCGTGAAGCAGTGCTGCGCCTCCAGGACGAAGCCAGGCACAAGGGAGGCAATATGGTGTTCAACATTAAATTCGAGACTGCTTCAATCTCCAAAGGCGCCAAAAACACGGTCGGCTCGATCGAGGTGCTGGCCTACGGTACCGTTGTGATCCCGCCACACCGCTTGACGGCGGAGTAGAGACCTGGACTACAGCAATCGCCCTATTCCAGAGGGAATCAACACCAGCAAAACCCACCCGCTTATGGAGCTGATTCAGCTTTTGGCAGTCGTGGCCGTCGGGCTGGTCGCACTGTTCTGGCTGCTGGGTCTGGCCGCGGACTACCTGGTGCTTAAGATCCCGTTCAGTTTCGAACAGGGCATGGGTGAAAGTATGGTTCCGGACGGGATCGTTGACGGCGAGGTGCCGGATTATCTTTCGGGCTTGACCCAACGGTTGGTAGAGGTGATGGACCTGCCCAGCGAGATGACCGTACAAGTCCATTATTTGGACAAACCGGTGGTTAACGCCTTCGCCGCTCTCGGAGGAAAGTTGGTGGTCTATCGCGGCCTGCTGGAACGGTTACCCAACGAGAACGCATTGGCAATGGTTCTGGCCCACGAGATCGCCCATGTCAAATTGCGTCACCCACTGCGCAGCCTGGGCCGTGGCGTGGTGCTGTCGGTGGCGATCGCTACGCTGTCCGGGGCCGGCGGTAACACCCTCGTCAGCAGCGTCGTGGGTGAGGCCGGTAGCCTTACTGGACTGAGTTTCAGCCGCGATCAGGAACAGGCGGCAGATGCCGAGGGATTGCGGGCGGTGGTCGCGCTGTACGGTCACTGCGTCGGCACTCGGGAGTTGTTCCGAGTGTTGCTCGACGACGAGAGGAACTCGTCCCTCGGAGCACCGCAGGTGGAGTTTCTGCGCACCCACCCGATTGGGACGGAACGCATCGAGGCGATGGAAGAACTCGCCTGCGAGCATAGCCGGCCGCAGCGTGTCGACACCATCCCATTGCCCTCCTTCATTCCACAGGAAAAACGAAAAATGCCGTGAATTCCTTGTGGGTGGCGAAGTATATCGAGCGTCTCAATTTGACAATCCGGGAATCGGTCGCCTGATTGCGTGGACGCAGTCCGACCCATGCGCGTTGTGAGAGGAGATTGCACCGGCAGCTCGAACTCGCGCGTTGTCACTACAATTTCATTCGCCGCCATACCGGATTGCGGTTCGGACGGGAGTTTCGGACGCCGGCCATGGTTGCCGGTCTCCGCCACCGGGTGTGTGGTTTCCGGGAGGTTTTCGCCTTCGCTTAGATCA
>JBDNAP010000487.1:0-3884 GCA_039768325.1 Thiogranum sp. | reverse complement strand
GAATGGCCTCGCAGCCGTTTATCCCATACTGTTCCGAACCTATGTCGAACAGTTCAATTGGAGCTATCGCGATCGCTACCCGGAACTCCGCTTTATTCAGAGCGCGTTCCTGTTCACGCTATACCTGCTGATGCGTTACGGCGACACCTGGCGGCCTCACGATTTTTACGAAGACAGTTTTCTGCGAGCCTTCCCCGCCGTGCTGGACGAAATCCCGCCGAACCCGGTGATGGCGCCGGAAGAAGAAGTACGCCATTGCTACACGTGGCGCACGCTGGTGCATTTTGCCGGCTTTCTGGGTCTGGCCGCGGTGGAACCGGTTTCCGAAGAGCGCTTTTGTCACCAGTATCGAGTGAAGGCCCTGCCCCTGCTCCACCAGGCGGTGCGGTTCCATCTTTCCGGGTGACAGTCTTTTGTGCAGTTTGTCGCCGTCATCCACATCAAATAACGCTGACATCCTCCGCTAATTAACGATCCACTCATCGCAGATGCGATGATAATTCGTCCGGTTGGATTCACATGAATGCCGGACAGTATGTATGTCCTGACAGAGGGGGTAACTTGCCATTCACCGAACCCATTGGCGCCCTATTGATGCTGGTCGATAAACGGGGAAAACCGGCCAGAACCTGTCCTTCCCGGACAGCTAGCGTAGGGCAAGAATGCCGCAATAGTTGCCATTCGCATCAGGTATGCTAAGTGGCCTATTGGCTAGCGCCAGTACCTACACGGTTGATGTCTGTGTGGGGAAAAAACTCCGCCCAGACGTGCCAGAATAGGCCGGGCTTCAGGGTTTCGACGCGATTGAGCTGACTCTCCGGCGTGTTGCCGAAGAAGTCAATTTCAGTCACCGGCTTGCCGGTATTGTTGTACCAGATACCCAGGCTTTCGTAACGTGGATGCCAGGCCACGACGAGCGATTGACCTCCTACCTCGGCATTCACGACATTACCCTGCTCTACAACGAAATCATCTGTCCAGCAGACCGCATCGTCGCCGATATTCATTCCCCAGACGTATGTCTTGTTCGGCAGGCGATCATCGTAGCGGGTCATGTTGTCCATCACTGGCTTCGCCTCGCGATGCTGCCGGTCAATGGAGGACGAGAACACCATCTCGAGCACCAGGTCGAACAGGTAGAGAATCGGGTTCGACGGTGGCTTGTTCACGAAGACAGTGCCCTCGGGATAAGCCTTCTGGAAGCCGCGGAAGGTCATCCGAAATGTCGGCCAGGGTTGCATGGCAAGTGAGGGACGGAGCGCGCAGCTTGCACCATCTGTCTCCTGAGTAGCGTCTGCCTCGCGAAACCCGTAAATCTGCTGAATCGGCTCCCCGGTCCTGTTATCTCTGAGGATGAGGTTGTTACCATGCTGCGCCACCACCTCAAGGTCAAGCTGCTGGCCTTCCACCTCGGGCGTGTAGCCAATCCCGAGGTTGGCCATGGCGCAGTAGGTCATCACGACATTCTCGCCGTCGAGACCCTCGTCATTGCCGGCCAGATGGGGACGCATTAACTGGGCTTGCGGGTGGGCACGGGCGATCCCGTTGTTCTCGATCACGATGACCTGGCTCGACGGACTGACGTACTCCTTCGCCTCCTCGATGCTGTAGTAGCTCGCTGAATCCTTCTGGTTCCTCAAGCCCACATGGACCCAGATGTACGGAAACCCATAGAGGACTGCACAGAGCAGGATGGCGGCCAACCAGAATCCACGCAAACCCGCATCCAGGCCAAAATGGGCGGCTGTCATGAGGACTAGCCCACCGAGCCCTATGGCGAGCAGCCGATACTCATTGCGGATGAAGCGCACCATGTTCTTGCGTTTCACCCGGATCAGCATCTGGCTGACGTCCCCAAGATCACGGAAATAGAGAACGCCGATTACGAGTGAAACGGCGAACCCTGACCAGAACAGCATATTTCCCAGCATTGTGTGATCCCTGCCCCGGTAGAAATTACATTCCCGGTGTCTTTTGCATAAAAAGGAATTCTTCGACAGCCGCCTTTGACTCTGGACGAAGGTTTTCTATTCCCTCATATGGGATACCGGTCGCGGGACCTTCATCCGGATATTTGGCCTTGCGGGCGATGTGCCGCTGAATCATTCTGACAAACTTGGCGCCGCCCCAGGCACCCACCTCTGTGGATACCGGCCATTCTTCTCGGGAATCGCGGTACAGGTCATAGAAGTCTGCCAGGATAGCGTTTTCTATTTTGCCTCCCGGTATCGCCAGCTTGTACTGCTCTTTGATCACCGCCTCAAGGGCATTGATATTGTAGAGGAACTGGTAGTCCCGGCGGCCGTGAGTGTCGCCATTCAGGAGTAACGCAGTCTGGTCTATCCCGTCTATGATGCGGTCCCGGGGAATCTCATCCGTAGCGCCGCCCAGACGAGCAAACGTGGTATACAGGTCCGAGACGTGCACCATATCACCGACCACGGAATCAGCCTCGATCATACCTGGCCAGCGTATGAAGGCATCCACGCGCACACCGCCTTCCGTGGTATAGCCTTTGCCGCCACGATAGATCATGGGCGTGTATCCTGACTGGGGCGAGTACTTGGTGAAGTGACCGTTGTCACCCATGATCACCACCACGGTGTTGTCGGCAATACCCAGTTTATCCATCTCAGCCAGCAGGGCGCCGATCCATTCGTCCACCAGCTTCATCTTCTCAACGTAAATACCCCCGTTGGGCGTGGTGTACTCATCGTACGACGTGCGTGGGCCAGTAAGTGGATAAAGCGGCCAGTACTGCAGGAAGAATGGCTTGTTTTCCTTGGCCAGTTTCTGCAACTGTTCCATGGCCTGTGTCTGATAGCGGTAGTTCATTTCCTTGTACTTGGCTTCGGTCCAGCGCTCCCCGGGTTTCATGTGTACTTCACGCACAGGTTTGTTGCGATAACCTTCCACACCGGTGACCATGGAAGAAGCATCGGTGCGCAACCAGCGGTCCTTAGTGTAACGGTCGTCATAGTTGTTGTCACCGATGCCGATTGAGACTTCCTCGTCTGCTGCATCGTCGTGGAATATCGTCAGCTGGCCCTGCTGATGGATGGGAAAGGCTGCGAAATCGAATCCTTGGTAATTGGGCCAGGCTTCCTGAATATCCCCCATGTGCCACTTGCCAATATGTACCGTGTTGTAGCCTTTTTCAGACAGAATTTCCGCCAGGGTGACTTCCTTGCCTGCCAGGCCAAAACCGGAAATATCTACCGCGGTGTTCCCCATGCCGACGCGGTAAGGCTGGCGGCCGGTCATAAAGGCAACGCGGGTTGGAGTGCAGGACGGCTCAGTGTACATCCGTCCCAGGCGCATACCATCGCGGGCGAACTGGTTAATCGACGGGGTCTTATAACCTCGGACCATGTTCAGGGTCTTGTTGCCCAGGTCACCGAAACCAATATCATCGATCAGGATGTAGAGGATGTTCGGCGACTTGCCGCCGTTCTTCTTGCGGAACTCGGCTAGTTTCTTATCAACAGCCTTGTCGTCCTTGGCCCACTTTTCGCCATTCTGGGCCTTCAGGATGTAATATTCGCTGTCGTGGGCGATACTGTCGGCCGCATGCAGGTTGTTGCTGCAGAGGCCAGCAATCATCAAAACCCCAATCAGGGTTATAAAGCTACGCATATTGTTTCTCCCGGGGAACGCTTTTGGTCAAGTTGTTAAGTCAGGATTGTTAGCACCTGACTGCTTATTAAAGTTGCAATTGATTCTCGATCAGGGCGAGATTATCTACAAACCCAAAAATCATCAATATCAAAAAATCGCAAGGTCATTGCTATGCTTCGTCCAGCCCGGGAACGGCAAGTTTCAGTACGTTCCTGACCTTTAAGAAAGATTCCTGTACGTCTGTTGTGGGTCGACGTTTGCCTGTT
>JBDNAP010000486.1:0-3965 GCA_039768325.1 Thiogranum sp. | reverse complement strand
CGCGCCCCTGGAAAGCAGTTCCGCGCGATCATGCGCGAAAATCAACATAACCAACTATATTTATTGGATATTTTTTATTGGCCTCTGGTTTGCATTAAAAGCGATATTCATTTTTCATAAGTATTAAAGAGGTACCTACTGTGTCATATTTAGAACCAAACGAATTCGCATCAAAGATGGTCGATCAAGGCGAATCGAAAGTGTATATGTCCACTAAGGACACACTGATACGCGCCTTTATGGCCGGCGCGATTCTGGGGCTTGCCGCCATATTCGCCATTACCGTAGCGACCAAGACCGGATCAATCCTGGTGGGTTCGATACTGTTCCCGGTCGGGTTTATCATGCTCTATCTGATGAAGTTCGACCTCCTGACCGGCGTATTCACGCTGGTCCCATTGGCGCTCATCGATAAACGTCCTGGCGTGACATTCGGCCAGCTCATGCGCAACTGGGGCTTGGTCTTCGTCGGCAATTTTGCCGGCGCCCTGACCGTGGCTTTCATGATGTCGTTCATTCTGACCTACGGTTATAACATCGATGGCGGTGCCCTGGCTGAAAAGGTCGGGAAAATCGGTGAATCGCGTACACTCGGTTATAAAGCGCATGGCCTCGATGGCTGGATCACTATTTTCATCCGTGGCATGCTCTGCAATTGGATGGTTTCTATGGGCGTTGTCGGCGCCATGATCTCCACCTCAGCCAGCGGCAAGATTATGGCAATGTGGATGCCTGTCATGCTCTTCTTCTTCATGGGCTTCGAGCACTCCATCGTCAACATGTTCCTGTTTCCATTCTCCATGATCATGGGTGGCGGCTTCACCATTAGCGACTACCTGCTCTGGAACGAGCTGCCTACCGTGCTGGGTAACCTTGTCGGTGGATTCCTGCTGGTTGGTTTGCCTCTCTACTACACACATGTCAGAACCAGTCCGGAACGCATCCTGAAGAGCAAGGCTTAATTTTTTACTGAAGTGTAAAGTCTCAGCCCCGCAAGGGGCTGAGACTTTTCCTACGCTCATGACGAAGCATTTACGCATTGCCATCGGTCAGTATTCCGAAAAGGGGCACAAGCCGGTTAATCAGGATTTCCATGCTGTGATGATCCCGCAAGAGCCCTTGTTGAGCTCAAAGGGCATCGCAGTCGCGCTCGCCGACGGCATCAGCAGCAGTGACGTCGGCCAAATCGCCAGCGAAACCTCAGTCAAGGGCTTTCTGGAAGATTACTATTCGACGCCTGAATCATGGTCGCTGATGACCTCGGTACAGCGTGTGTTGCATGCCACGAACTCCTGGCTCTATGCGCAGACCCGCAACGGTCCCTATCGCTATGAGATGGACCGGGGTTATGTCTGTACCTTCAATGCGCTGGTGATTAAATCAACAACTGCACACATCTTCCATGCCGGTGATACACGCACTTATCGACTCATTGATAACCATCTCGAACAGCTGACCGAGGACCATCGCCTGTGGGTGTCACGCGAGAAGAGCTATCTCAGCCGGGCCCTGGGCATGCGCGATAGAATCGAGATTGATTACAACTCACATGCTATAGAGGTCGGCGATACTTTCGTCCTGGCGACGGATGGGGTCTATGAATTTGCCAACGAAGCGTTTGTTGTTGATACCATCACGAAATACCATGACGATCTCGACCTGGCTGCCAGATCAATTGTGGATCAGGCACTGAAGGAGGGAAGCGATGATAATCTGACGATCCAGATTGTCCGTATCGAGCAGTTGCCGCACCACGACATTAACGAACTGCACAGGCATGCATCGGCCCTGCCGTTCCCGCCGGAACTCAGGCCGAGGATGGTGTTCGACGGCTACGAGATCGTGCGTGAAGTGCACAGCAGCAGCCGCAGCCATGTCTATCTTGCCGTCGATACGGAGACGAAGAAGCAGCTTATCCTCAAGGTTCCCTCCATCGACCTGCGCAACGATGCTGCGTACCTGGAGCGCTTTCTAATGGAGGAGTGGGTAGCCCGGCGCATCGACAATGCGAACGTGCTAAAGCCGTGCGAACAAACACGCAAACGCAACTATCTCTACATCGTCACCGAATTCATCGAGGGGCAGACTCTGACGCAGTGGATGATCGACAATCCAAGCCCTGCTATTGAAACGGTACGCAATATCATCGAGCAGCTTGCCCGTGGATTACGCGCCCTGCACCGCCAGGAGATGCTGCATCAGGATTTGCGTCCGAGCAATATCATCATTGACAAGACAGGCACGGTAAAGATCATCGACTTCGGTTCGGTGCAGGTGGCCGGAGTAGCCGAGATCACAGTCACCGACGAGCGGCAACACCTCCTCGGCACCGCGCAGTACACGGCACCCGAGTACTTTCTTGGCGAGACCGGAACGACCCTTTCGGATATGTTTTCACTCGGAGTTATCACCTATCAGATGCTATCGGGACGCACTCCCTACGGAACACAAGTGGCAAAGGCGACAAGCAGAGCTGCACAACGCAAGTTAGTCTATAAATCGGTACTTGACGACAAACGCACGATTCCCGCTTGGGTTAACGGAGCGATAGGTAAGGCGGTACATCCCAACCCCTACAAGCGCTATGACGCGATATCAGAGTTTGTTTACGACCTACGCCACCCCAATAGCACATTCTTGCACAAAGACCGCGCGCCACTGTTGGAGCGCAAGCCCTTACTGTTCTGGAAGGGCCTGTCGTTATTGCTCTTTTTCATCATTGCTTACTTGTTGAGCAAGTCATCCTATGTTTAAGCACCAGCAGCATTATGCATTATCGTCTCGATGACTGATATCAGTGCGTCAGAACTGGCCAGGGTAAACATGCAAGCGTGATGCCTGTAGTCAATCTCCGTGACATATAAGTGAGGAATCGGCGTCCGTCCATCGATAGACGCCTCTTTTTTCTTGCGGTTAATACGAAACACGGCAAATAAATCACAAGGCGACGCGGCCCATAATTCAGGCATGGTGTTTGCTTGACTGATGTCGTGCCTGGTCGTTTGTCAGATCAAGCTATCTAAAAAGGCTGACGAGATGGCTCAAAAACCGCCTCCCTGGTTGAAACGATATCCACCTACACGCCGTGGAGACCAGGACCATTATTCTAAAAACCGTTCAGGAGTTTAATGATGAAGAAGATTGAAATGACCGAAACCATTATGGCGGCGAAGGGCCAGTCTGGCCTGGATTGGGAAGACATCGCCGCCAAGGTAGACCTGTCTCCGGTGTTTCTCACCTCTGCATGTCTGGGCATGAATAGCCTCAAACCGGAAAATGCCGACAAGGTGTGCGAAGTGCTTGGATTGCCGACCGAAATCTCTGAGGCGCTGCAACAGTTTCCGCACAAAAGCTGGGATAAGACTGTTCCCACTGATCCGGTTATTTACCGCTGGTATGAGATCGTCGGGGTCTATGGTGAGACTATCAAGGAACTCATCCACGAAAAATTCGGTGACGGCATCATGAGCGCAATCGATTTCTCCATGCATATTGAAAAGGAGGAAAATCCAGCCGGCGATCGTGTGCTGGTTACAATGAGCGGCAAGTTTCTCCCATACAAGAGTTGGTGATAGGCGCTTACAGCCTGCCGGGCTCCATTTATAATATGGAATGGATTGACCCGTTATAGCGCGGCAGGCTGCTTGCCCGCCTTAACCTGGTGCAATGATCGCTTTATCGGAAAAGCAGCGCTGAAAAGACTGTTCGCGATATCCGTACCCGGTGGAGTTGTTCCGCTGAAGTAAGCACCTGCATATGCTGGAAGGCCTTCGAGGCAAAACCAGAATCGCCGAGTTGTACCTTAATAGCGCGCAGCTTCTGCTGCCTGTGAATCAGCGTTCAAATGTGACCAGGTCGACTATATGTAATTCAAATGCTTATCATGCTGGTCAGCGCCGAAACAGTGTTCTGATTTACAGACCAGGTTGATGTATCCCGCTTTATTGGCGGGCACCAAAGCATCT
>JBDNAP010000485.1:0-3463 GCA_039768325.1 Thiogranum sp. | reverse complement strand
TCCCCGATATAGCCACGATGTGGATAGCCGCCAACAGCTAATGGCCGAATAAATTCGGCCCTACAGAGGAAAAGCCGCCTTAACTTAGTGCCATTCACCTCATATACAATCCAATGTGTAATGTCTTCTTTGGGTTGATGCTCGGACTTTCCGAGACACATAACGGTTGAGCTAAACAGGCGGCGCGTTTTTCGCGCCGGTCTGGTCAGGCACAAAACTTGCTGAATGGATCACACGGTTCACGGTTCTTCATGCCCGGTCGGCAGATACCCGGGCCCGCCACTCCCTCATATGCGTCAATTCATACATCACCGGTACCAGAATCAGGCTCACCAGCATCGAGAAGGAAAGCCCGGCCACGATGGTGACTGCCAGCGGTCGCAACATCTCGGCACCTTCTCCGATACCGATAGCCAGGGGAAGCATACCCACCGCGGTGGTCAGCGTAGTCATCAGAATGGGGCGCAACCTGAGGCGCGCGGCCTCAAGAATCGCTGCACGGATGTTGCCGGTCCTTTCCCGCACTATCTCGATATATTCGACCAGAACAATGGCGTTGTTGACCACGATACCTGCCAACATAATCATGCCCAGCCATATCGGCATGGACAGTGGCAATTCCGTTAACTGGATTCCAATCGACACACCAATCACTGCGAAGGGAACGCTCAGTAAAATGATGAACGGATTACGCAGCGACTCGTACTGGATCGCCATCACCACGAACACCAGGAAGAGTGCCAGTGATAACAGGGTGCCGCCCAGGGCCCTGCCCTTCTGCAGGGTTTGTCTGGCGCCGCCATCGTACAGGGTATAGCCATCCGGCAGCACCAGATCCTGGAGTTTCCCGTCGATGGCGGCCAACTGCCCTCCCAGCGTCGCACTCTCGTCGATGGAAGCGCTGATCTCGATAAAGCGCTGTTGATTGTCACGCAGTATTTCGGCCGGGGTTTCGATGAGATTGATGCCTGCCACGTCGCCGAGGTAAACAGCCTTGCGGTCGTTTTCGGCCGGGAACAATAATACCGACTCCAGCTCCTGTGGATCCGAGGCTGTCAGCGGGGGCAGCCGCAGGCGCACGTCGTAGCTGCGGTCGCGGTCGATAAAGTCTGTAACCACCTCACCTTCCAGCGCAATACGCATGGCTTTACCGACATCCTCGACATCCAGACCCAGAATACTCGCCCTCTCACGATCGATATCGATGGCGATCTCATGATGCACTTCTTCCGCGGAATGGAGCACGTTACGCAGCCCCTCAACCTGCTTCAGGCGCAGGACAATGTCATCGGCAAGCACTTCAAGACCTTCAAGATCCGGCCCTTGTACGCGAATACTGATATCGTCATCGCCGCGGCTGGTACGTATGCCGCGGATACCCCGTGTGCGCATGCGCAAGCGTACGCCCGCCAGTTGTTTTTCCGCGATCATACCTTCCATGCGTTGAATCCATTCACCGCTGCTGATACCCCGCTGTGACAGCGGTACCAGTTGCACGTTCAGGGTACTGCGGCTCGGCGACTCCCGTTCGGTACGACCGAAAATGAAACCGCCTACTGTCGAGAACACATGATCGACTTCCGGCTGCAGCTCGAGTAAGCGCTCGATCAGCTGTACGGTATTATCCATTTCATTCAGGGTTGTACCGGGGTCTGTGGTAATGACAATGGAAACACGCCCGTCATCCATAGCGGGCAGGAAGATCTCCTCATTGTCGAAAAACACCTGCATGGAGAATGCCAGCATCACAAGGAAAACGGCTATCAACAGATACGGGGAATCGAGAATGCGATTGAGCACGGCGGCGTAACGTCCCTGCAGCCAGTGAACAGCCTTGTCGACCTTTGCCCGCAGCACAGAGCCCTCGACGCTGTGCACCTTGGCAGCCAGTGACGGAACCAGGGTCAGGGCGATCACCATGGAAGACAGAATCGCAGCCGATATGGTGAAAATCAGTTCTCTGAACAACAAGCCCGTCAGCCCGCCGATGAACAGAAAGGGTAAAACCGCGGCCAGATTGGTGCTGGTAGATGCGACAATGGCGCTGTTGACCTCTTCGGCCGCACGCCTGCCCGCCTCCAGATTACCCTCCCCCAGACACTGATGGCGATAGATATTTTCCAGCATGACAATGGTGTTGTCGACGATGAGGCCGACCCCCAGTGCCAGCCCACCCAGCGTCATGATATTAAGAGTGAGACCGCCCATCCCCATCATGACAAAAGTCACCATAACAGCGATCGGAATAGCGCTGCCGATGATGAGCGTACGGCGCAGGTTGCCCAGAAAGATATACACCACCAGCATCGCCAGCAGTGCACCGGCGATAGCAGCCATACTGGAATTATTCAGTGCCTGGCGAATATAAATCGACTGATCCGCCACGCTGTCGACATGAATATCATTCGGTATCAGGCCTTGCGCCTGCAACCAGTCCAGGCGTTGCCGGGCAACATCGACGACACTCACCGTGTTTGCCGAGGGTTGTTTCTGTATAGACAGTTTGATACCGGGAACGCTGTCCAGGCGCACCCGCAGGCGCTCATCTTCATGAGTATCGATGACCTGGGCTACTTCCTGGAGGTGTATGATATCGCCACCGCTCAGCTGCAGCGGCAGCTCGGCAATCTGTTGTACGCTGCTGAAACGGCCGCTGATGCGGCCCGAGATTTCCTGGCGGGTCATCTTCAGTCGCCCGGCAGGGTCTTCGCGGTTGCCGCGCTGCAGAGCATCCACGATATCCTGCATGGCAAGTCCCATGCCGGCCAGGCGCTGCTGGTCGACCAATACCTGTATCTCGCGGATAAGCCCGCCACCGACTTCCGCGGCGGCAACCCCCGGCAAGGTGATGAACCACTTGCCGAACACGTCATCGACCCAGCTGCGCAACTCCACCGGGTCGCGCAGCGGCGAACTGACCACGAACTCGAGCACCGGAATCTGTGCAGGATCGCGTTTATAGATGATGGGCGGATCCGGCGTATCGGGAAGGAAGCGCTTTGCCCGGTCCAGCCGGGTACTTGCATCCCGCAACGCCAGATCAATATCCTTGCCGTACTCAAACGACAGATCGACCGATACCGCCCCTTGCGAGGCCCTGGACTGCACGCTGACGGCATCTGCGGTGATAGCCAGTTGTTCTTCAAGTAGCCGCCCGAACTGGTCCTCCATCACTGTCGCCGGCACCCCGGGATTCAGAATCCGTACGCGTATCTCCGGGTAAATCAGGTGCGGGTGCAGATCGATGGCCAGCCTCGAATACGAGAAGATCCCCAGCACGATCACCGCCAGAGCGATCATCGTGACACCGACAGGATGACGAATCGACCACGCCGCCAGCCCCCCGCTTCTTGATGACCCGGTCGGCACAGTCAGCGCGCTTCGCTGTTAACCGGTTTGACTTGCTTTCCGGATGACAAACCCAGAAATCCCTTGATAATAACCTGCTGACCATCCCTCAGTC
>JBDNAP010000082.1:0-2733 GCA_039768325.1 Thiogranum sp. | reverse complement strand
GATGCCGGTGGTTCCGCCGAGCGATGCCAGGTCGTCCGCGCTGTGGGTGGGCGCCAGCACCCCGGCCACGCGCATCTTCAACGGGTAGACGCCGGCCAGGTCAAAGACGGTTTCCGGCGAAGACAGCAGGCTGTCGCCCGGCTTCAACCCGAGTTCCCTGGCCACCGCGGCACCAATAACGCATTCCCCCAACAGTCCGAACGCTCTTCCCGCCGCCAGCCGCAGCCGGCGGAAATCGAAATAGTCGAGCGTGGTGCCGACGATCGGAAAACCGCGCGCCTGGAAGCGCACATACAAGGGGATGGCAAACGCCAGATCGGTGGCCGTGATTTCATCGGCTCTTGCCAGGCTAACGGGTTCAGGCACTTCATCGGCGAAATACAGGCTGTTCATGACCAGATCCAGTGCACTGCCCTTGGCGCCCACCAGCAGTGGCGTGTGCTCCGCCCGTTCCACCAATTGGTGTTCGCTTTCATCCAGGATGATTTCCAGCGCCAGCGGCAGAACCGCGATCAGGGTGATACAGGCAATCAGGGTGGCGCTGCGTGCTTTACTGAATAACAGGTATTTCCAGGCAATATAAAAGCTGTCGATCACGCGGTACTCCCGCCGCGAAACTCGTTGAAATCCACCACGCGGTCAAAACGCGGAAGCAGCTCGTGGTCGTGAGTGACGGCCAGCAGGGTGGCGCCGTGCTGATCGACCGCCTCAAACAGCAGGTCGAGTATGTGCAGTTTGTTATCGGGATCGAGATTGCCGGTTGCTTCGTCCGCCAGGATCAGTTTCGGTTGCGGCAACAACGCCCGGCAGATGGCCGCGCGTTGTTTCTCACCCTGGGACAGGTCGCCGGCATGACGCTGCAGTTTGTCGCCGATACCCATCTGCCCGGCCAGCTCGCCAGCGCGCCGACGCACCTCGGGCGTAAGCTTGAGGGCACGGGTGATACGATACGGGTGCAGGATGTTATCCAGTACGCTGAGATAGTCCAGCAGTTCGAAATCCTGGAAAACAAAACCGATCTGCGTAATGCGGAAATCGCGACGGGCGGCGTCGGCGAGTGCGTTTACCGGTGCACCAGCGACTTGAATCTGCCCGCTATCGGGTGGGTATATTCCCGCAATCAGGTTGAGCAGCGTGGTCTTGCCGGAACCACTCGGGCCGATGACAGCCAGCTTCTGCCCGGCCGGGACAGAAAATTCAGGTATCTGCAGGCTGAACCCGTTCTGCGGATAAGCGAACTGTAATGACTCAATACTGATCATGAAGATCAGAAAACATAATGCACTGTACCGCCCAGGAACAGCGCCGTATTGGTATCGAACTTACCCTTGAAGCGCACACCCTGTGCCGTCTGGTCAACCTTGCCTTCACCGAAATAAAGCAGTGTTCCGCCCAGCGCAAAATCCATTTGCTTGTTCAGATTCCAACCGTATGCGGCAGAAAGCTTGTAGGTCTCATCGAAAGGCAGATCGATGGTACGGTCTTTATTGCGCACCGGCGAACTGTCATAGGAAAACCCGACTGAATAGCCGCCGGTCTTGTCGCTTAAATCGATATAGGCAATACCGGCATTCGGTATCCCTGAAATTGCGCTCCAACACGCCTGTGGGTGGCGAATTCGTAATGGTGTTCTGAAAACCATTACTTAGGCAGCCCTGTTCGTGAACGCGATCTTCCTTATGAGCGAAAGTATGTCGTCCACTGTAGCTGAAATCGTGGGATAGTGTGGCGTCGGGCGGGGTACGCGAACCCCCTGTGTTTTTTATCTGCAAATCCGCGTGTTACACGCCGGTGCATTTGAGCAGCAGCTTTCCGCAAATTTTTTATTTTTATTTCTAACAGTTACAAGACTAAATGGCGTCCCCAAGGGGAGGCCACCTTATCCCCCAGTTGCATGCAGCCTCAAGAATGTTGGATATTTAATTCAATATCAATGAGTTGCGCCGAAACGGGGCGGTGACAAATCACCATCATTCGCTTTTGTCACCGAGACCTTTTTACCTCCCTTCGCGATTACGGCATGAAATTCAGCCAGGTAAACATGCGGATGACCACCTTGCGAATGATGCGCAGCGGTTTCCCGCTGTCTGTATAGATGGCGACAGCGCCGTTCGCGCCCGAGGGCAACTGTGCAGGCTGAATCGCGCTATCGAACTTCAAGCGTACAGCCATGTTCCCCATCGGCAAACTGCTGTCGGGTTGGGCGCTGATCAGGCCTGTCGCGGTTTGTTGCGCGCTGGCCTGAACCACTTCCTCGACGCTTGCGTTCAAGATCTTACCGGGCTGGAGTATGAGTGCGACTTCAGCGGGATTGCCGGCACGTATATAGCGCATTGCATTTTGACCGAGCACGGCAATGGCATAGCTCGATGAGGTATCGACAAACGCGATAACCGGCACCCGGGCCTGAGCCATCGACCCTTCAAGCAAATGCAGGTCTGCCACGAAACCATCAGCCGGCGCGTACACCGTGGTTTGCTCCAGGTTGTAGTTCGCGTCATCCAGCTCAGCCTGGAGTTTGCCTATCGCCCCTTCAGCACCCGCCAACTTGACCCGCCATTTATTCACATCGCGCGACGAGCCGGCGCCTTTTTTCAAGATATCCTCGGCGCGTGCAAGCTCGAGTGTGATGAGTTCCAAATCACTGCGGGCCTCTGCCAGAGACGCTGTCAGCTTGTCGATCCGATACTGAAAAGGCCGCGGATCGATTTTAAACAGTATGTCACCGCTTTT
>JBDNAP010000484.1:0-2813 GCA_039768325.1 Thiogranum sp. | reverse complement strand
GAGGCATGTCCTTCCACGGCGGCATGCTGGGCGTGTTCGTTGCCATGTGGTTGTTCGGGCGTAAAACCGGGCGTAGCTTTTTCCAGGTCACCGATTTTATGGCGCCGTTTGTACCGGTCGGACTGGGTGCCGGCCGAATCGGTAATTTTATCAATGGTGAACTTTGGGGGCGGCCCACCGAGCTGCCGTGGGGTATGGTGTTTCCGTTCGTGGATAGCCAGCCGCGTCATCCGTCCATGCTCTACGAAGCCCTGCTGGAAGGCCTGCTGCTGTTCGTCATTCTGTGGCTGTATTCTTCCAAGCCCCGGCCGTTTCGGGCGGTATCCGGTATGTTTATGCTCTGTTATGGAGTATTCCGTTTTGCCGTGGAATTTGTGCGTGTACCCGATGCACATATTGGCTTCATCGCACTGGACTGGGTGACCATGGGGCATCTGCTATCCGCACCCATGATCCTGTTCGGCTTGTTTCTACTGACACTGGCGTATTCAAAAAGAGGTAAAGCGTGAAACAGTATCTGGACCTGATGCAACATGTACTGGATAACGGGATAGCTAAGGAGGACCGCACCGGGACCGGCACACTGAGTGTGTTTGGTTATCAGATGCGCTTTGATCTTGGCGCCGGCTTTCCTGCCTTGACGACCAAGAAAGTGCATCTGCGCTCGATTATTCACGAACTGCTCTGGTTTTTGAAAGGCGATACCAATATCGGCTACCTGCGCGAAAACGGTGTGAGTATCTGGGACGAGTGGGCTGATGAAAACGGCGACCTTGGGCACGTGTATGGTTATCAGTGGCGTTCCTGGCCGGCGGCTAACGGTAAGCACATCGATCAGATCAGCCAGGTCGTGGATCAGATCAGGAAAACCCCGGATTCGCGGCGTATTATCGTCAGTGCCTGGAACGTGGGCGAGATCGAGAATATGGCTCTGCCACCCTGCCATGCGTTTTTTCAGTTCTATGTAGCGGACGGCAGGCTGTCCTGTCAGCTGTATCAGCGCAGTGCGGATATTTTCCTGGGTATTCCCTTTAATATTGCATCTTACGCCCTGTTGACCATGATGATGGCGCAGGCCACCGACCTGCAGCCCGGCGAATTTGTACACACCCTGGGGGATGCACACCTCTATTCCAATCACCTGGAGCAGGCCAGAACCCAGCTGCAGCGTGAATTGCGCGCCTTGCCGGTCATGAAAATCAATCCTGACGTGCATGATGTATTCGCTTTCAGATTCGAGGATTTCGAGCTGGTCGATTACCACCCCCATGCGCATATCAAGGCACCGGTAGCGGTGTAATGCGAATCGCACTTATTGTGGCGATGGCGGAGAACCGCGTCATCGGTCGTAACAATCAGTTACCCTGGCGTATCCCGGCAGACCTCAGACACTTCAAGACGCTGACCATGGGCAAGCCGATCATCATGGGCCGCAAGACCCATGAATCGATCGGACGGCCGCTACCGGGTCGTCACAATATCGTGATAAGCGCTGACAGTCTTTTTCAGGCCGAAGGCTGCCAGGTGGTGCACTCCATTGAGCAGGCGCTGGACGCGGCCGGCAACTGCGAGGAAGCCATGATTATCGGTGGCGCCAATCTGTACCGGCAGACATTTAAGAATGCCGAGCGTTTATACCTGACACTGGTCAAGGCGGAGCCGGAAGGCGACACCTGGTTTCCTGAGATCGAGTGGCAGCAATGGCGTGAAATCGAGCGTGATCCGCATAAAGCCGATGAAAGCAACGAATACGATTATGATTTCGTGATTCTTGACCGCGCCCGGTGAAATACTTCTGAACCGGCTTGTTATTTTTTGGGTTTGCGGACTCCGGGACAATTATATTCAATGCGTCGGGCTTTTTTCCTGCCGAGGCGGAAAGCAGTCAGTTTACCACCCCACAGACAACCGGTGTCCAGGGCATGAATGCCAGGCGCGTCATAGCAGCCCAGTGTTGACCAGTGACCGAACAGGATATTCATTTTGCGGCTTTTTCGTTGCTTCCATTCAAACCAGGGTCTCAGGTGTTTCGGTTGGCTGCCCGGTGGTCCCTTCTGCTCCAGTGCCAGGCGCCCATTGCTGTCACAATAGCGCAGCCGGGTCAGGCAGTTGGTAATAAAACGCAGGCGGTCCCAGCCTTTCAGTTTATCCGACCAGTGGTCGGGATGGTTACCGTACATGGCGTCCAGGAACTCGATATAACGGTCACTGCGCAGGACCTTGGCCACTTTATTGGCGCAGCGCCTGGCGGTGTCCAGGTCCCATTGCGGCGGCAGGCCGGCGTGGATCAGCGTGTAGCCGGTTTTTGAGTCGTGATGGAGCAGAGGTTGGTGACGTAACCATTCCAGCAGTTCGGGGCCATCGGACGCATGTCGAACCTGGTCGAGGGTGTCTTTGTGTTTGCGGTACCTGGGAATGTGAGCCGAGGCGAGCAGGTGCAGATCGTGATTGCCGAGTACCGTAACTGCGTTCAACTTTTTGATAAAACGCAGTGTTTCTAAAGAGTTGGGGCCTCTGTTGACGAGATCGCCGGCACACCAGAGTGTGTCGTGACGCGGGTCAAAACCTATTTTATCCAGCAGGCCCTGGAACTCATCGAAACAGCCCTGTATATCGCCGACGGCATAGATGGCCATCAGTGCAGTGTGCGCGGCATGGAAAGGGTGAATGCGGGGATCTCGGCGTCGAATTCTACACCATCATCGGCAAGCATCTGATAGCTGCCACGCATGGTGCCAACCGGTGTCTCAAGCATGGTGCCGCTGGTGTAACGGTATTGTTCGCCCGGTTTCAGATGCGGTTGTTCGCCGACG
>JBDNAP010000483.1:0-18686 GCA_039768325.1 Thiogranum sp. | reverse complement strand
TCAGAACTTCTGCAGCGGTGGAATTGTCCAGTAAGGCGAGCATTAAATGCTCAACCGTCATGAACTCGTGTCGTTTTTCCCTGGCCTCCTTGAAGGCCAAATTCAGGGTAAACTCCAGCTCTTTACTTAACATCTTGATTACCTCTCCGCCCTTCCAGGCCTCCTCCATGGCATTAGAAACGCTCTAAATTCATTGACTTGCAAGAATTTACGAACGATTTACGGAATACCTCTGTACAAGCCGCAACCGTTTCGTTGTTTTTATTGATTTTTATAACATATATTATTGATATTTTTCTATTTTGTCAGGCTTCCTCCATTGCGCACAATAATGGATGCTGATTTTGCCGCGAGTACTCATTGACCTGCGCGACCTTGGTTTCTGCAACCTCCTTGGTAAACACTCCACAGACCCCCTTCCCTCTGGTATGCACATGGAGCATGACCTGCGTTGCCTTTTCTCTGGACATTCCGAATAACTGTTCGAGCAAAATTACCACAAATTCCATCGGCGTATAATCATCGTTATGCAGCACGACTTTATACAGCGGCGGCGGCTTGATTTTCGGCTTGGCCTCCAGCACCGAAAGCCCGTGATCACCGTTTTGTCTTGTCTCCTTACTCACAATCTATATTGTAACCAAAATTAACCACGCTGAAGCGTAGAACTTGCAACGTCATATTGACAGAATACACTGGCTTTTAAAACAAGCAAGCACTATGCCTAAGCCAGTGAATACATAAGGAAACCCTAAACATCGAATACTTGACTAATCAGCCCGGCAGTCTAACAATAATGCTGGCCGTACAGGCGAAAGGAGGAGTCGTTCTCATGTCAAAGAGCATGAAACGGTGCAATGGTAAAAAAGAAACAGACGCAGCACGCGTCGCATAACGCAGTGAGGATTCTACAATCATGGCGACAGGTATTGTTAAGTGGTTCAGTAATGCAAAAGGATACGGTTTTATTTCCCCGGATGAAGGCGGCGATGATATTTTCGCCCATTTCTCTTCTATCGAAATGGATGGATACAAAAGTCTAAAGGAAGGACAGCACGTCGAATTCGACGTCGCTGACGGCCCCAAGGGACTGCAGGCCAGTAAAATATAGTCCCCTGGCGCACTGGATTAACAGCTGCGCCGGCCAGGTTCACCCTGCCGGCCTGTTTCGGTCGGCAGGGTGAACCTGACGGTTACATGTGATCGATAATCGCCTGACCGAACTGGGAACAGCTCAATTTGCTCGAGCCCTCCATCAGCCGATCCAGATCGTAAGTCACCGTCTTGGCGGCAATCGCCCCGGACAGTCCTTTTACAATCAGATCGGCGGCCGCATTCCAGCCCAGGTGACGTAGCATCATTTCCGCCGACAGTATCAATGAACTGGGATTGACCTGGTCTTTTCCGGCATACTTGGGCGCGGTACCGTGGGTGGCCTCGAACAGGGCCACCTTGTCTGACAGGTTGGCGCCTGGAGCCATACCGATACCGCCCACCTGGGCGGCCAGCGCATCGGAGATGTAATCACCGTTGAGGTTCAGGGTGGCGATCACACTGTATTCGGTTGGCCGCAGCAGGATTTGCTGCAGGAAGGCGTCTGCAATGACATCCTTGACGACGATCTCATTACCCGTTTTCGGGTTATTGAAGGAACACCATGGTCCACCATCAATTTCCGTGGCGCCAAATTCTTCTTTGGCCAGCTGATACCCCCAGTTCTTGAAAGCACCTTCGGTAAATTTCATGATGTTGCCCTTGTGTACCAGCGTCACGGAGCTGCGATCCTGATCGATCGCGTATTGCAGGGCCCGGCGTACCAGCCGCCTGGTGCCGTCCGCAGAAACCGGTTTCACACCGATGCCGGAGGTTTCCGGGAATCGAATCTTCCTGACACCCATCTCCTCTTGCAGAAAATTAATGACCTTTTTTACTTCGTCACTGCCTGCTTCCCACTCGATACCGGCATAGATGTCCTCCGAGTTCTCACGGAAAATCACCATATCGGTTTTCTCCGGTTCCTTGAGCGGACTGGGCGTACCCTCGTAGTAACGTACCGGACGCAAGCACAGGTACAGATCCAGTTGCTGGCGCAAGGCGACATTGAGGGAACGGATGCCACCACCGACGGGGGTGGTGAGTGGACCCTTGATCGCTACGGCGAACTCCTTTATCGCTTGCAGGGTTTCATCGGGAAGCCAGGCATTTTCACCATACACCTGGTTGGATTTTTCACCGGCGTATATCTCCATCCATGAAATCTTGCGGTCACCGTTAAACGCTTTTTCCACCGCCGCGTTGACCACATTGCACATCACAGGAGTGATATCGATGCCTATGCCATCGCCTTCAATGTAGGGCACAATCGGCTGATCCGGCACATTCAGCGACAGATCCTCATTTACGGTTATTTTCTTGCCCTGGTCAGGTACGACAATATTCTGATATTCCATGTGAGTTCCTGGCTTTCTGAAAACGGTCGCGGGATTGTATCAAATCGGCCACGGAAAACACGGAAAACCGGAGCGCTGATCTTCTCTCAGCCGGTGATACCTGGCATACAGAAAATCCGTTGCAATAACTTCTCCTGACTTCAGCACTTAATAGAATACGCATAAAAAAGTCCCTGCAATCAAAGGTTGCAGGGACTTTCTTTAACAGCTTACCGGTATTTAGACTTCACCGCCGGAGGCTTTTATCAGCGCTTCTTCAATGGCGTTAGGTGCACACATGATATTAAAGAAGGTAGCGCCGGTATCGCTCTGAATCATCGGCAGGTGCGGGTAGCTGATCGCGATACGGAAACGAGCATACAGGGCATAGACGTCACCGTCCGAGACCAGGATTTCGTACGGCAGGTGGGCGGTAGAACGAATCGCTTCCTTATCGACCCGACTCATGATGTACTCGTCACCGCTGCAGCCGGCGTCGGTAAGCGCCACACCAAATACGGTTTCGTTCTTACCGGGGATGTCGATACGGTACACCTTGGTCGCACCACCGAGTCCTTCAGCAAGCCCTTTCTCGACCGCTGCAACGGCTTCGTCATAGCTGTCGTATTCGGCGAGTTCACTGGGATCGTCAAAGTATTCCATGCCGAACATGTAGTGGTACTTGCGCAGGTCCTTGGACGTCAGCTGTTTTTTTCCGCTACCGTAGGCTTCGGTACTTCCCAGCGCTGATTGCAAACTGGACAGCGCACTCTCGGCACCGGAGGTATCTTCGATTCGATAAGCATCGGCGTAATACAAGGGATTGCTGTAGGATACCTGAACCTCTTCATCAACTTTGGTGATGGAAACACGCTGACCGGCTGCGTAGCCACCAAAATCGGAACTGGCGGCGGATTTTTTCAGGTCATCATTGGTGATGGCCAGGATAATAGCGCCGTCATAGGGTGAATAACTGCCTACAACTTCGAAACCTGCGCCTTCTACCTTAGCCTTCACCTCATCGGCTACAGCCTGCGGATCACCACTGGTTTTATAACCCAGCACGAACGGTTTCATGACCTCTTCCGCAAAGGCATTTCCGCATGACAGTATCAGCAAGGCACCGGACAGGAACATGTGCTTAACGACTTTCTGCATAATCACTCCTCCTCACGTTTTTAGTCGTGTATTCAGTTACATCCAGAATCTGCGCGGGGGCAATTCCAGCGTTATTATTATGGCCTTCGCACTCTGCCGGTTCCCCGGGCCCATCCACTGTTTGCCTGGAAAACCGGAGGCGAACCCGCGCAAAGTGGCGTTGGTCATAGCTGTTACTTTATGTACCCGAACAATAATGTCAAGTCTATGACGCCCAATAACAGCATTTTTTTGTGGCAATACATTAATTACATTAAATAACCGATTGTTTATACTTTAATTGACTATTTTTTAAGAATATAACCAAGGTTATGATCTGGAAGCCAAGAGTCACTGTTGCTGTCATCGCTGAACAGCACCAGCGTTTTCTGATGGTCGAAGAAGACATCCACGGGACGGTACGCTACAACCAGCCCGCCGGCCACCTGGAGGACGAGGAAAGCCTGCTGGACGCGGTTATCCGGGAGTGCCTGGAGGAAACTGCCTGGCATTTTCAGCCCGAGGCACTGGTCGGTATATACCGCTGGCGAAACAGCAGAAACGGTGAGACCTACCTGCGCGCCACGTTTTACGGTCATTGTGTCTCTGCAGACAGCCAGCGCGCCCTTGATCAGGGCATTGTTGCAGCGCACTGGCTTACACTGGATCAGATTCGGTCCCTATCGGGCCAATTGCGCAGCCCGCTGGTACTTCGGTCGATCCAGGATTATCTGCGCGGCAAACGTTACCCACTGGAGGTACTGGTTGACTTACCCGCGGGAAGAACACCTTGATTAAACAAAAAGTCATCGTAGGCCTTTCCGGCGGCGTAGACTCTGCAGTGGCAGCCGCTTTGTTAGTTGCGCAGGACTATCATGTGGAAGCCCTGTTCATGAAAAACTGGGATGAAGATGACGAGGAAGACTACTGTCCGGCGCAACAGGATCTTGCCGATGCCCGGGCGGTCGCCGCACAGCTGGACATCAAGTTAACGACGGTCAGTTTTTCAAGCGAATACTGGGACCGGGTGTTTGAGTATTTTCTTGCTGAGTACCGGGCCGGAAGAACGCCGAATCCCGACATACTGTGCAATCAGGAAATCAAGTTCAGGGCTTTCCTGGATTACGCTCTGCACCTGGGTGCAAAATGGATTGCGACCGGTCACTATGCCCGGGTTGAAGGCGCGAGCAACAGGCGAAAGCTTTTTAAAGGCCGTGACGGCAACAAGGATCAAAGTTATTTTCTGTATCGCCTGACACAAAGAGCATTAAATCATACCCTGTTTCCGCTCGGAACTCTGACCAAACCGGAAGTACGCGCACTTGCCAGACAGCACGGTTTTCCAAACTTTGCGAAAAAAGACAGCACCGGCATCTGCTTCATCGGGGAGCGTAAATTCACGAATTTTTTAAAGCGTTATCTTCCGGCACAACCAGGTGACATCATCTCCGTGGAAGGAGATTTGCTCGGGCAACACCAGGGATTGATGTTCCATACCATCGGCCAGCGCCAGGGATTGGGCATCGGCGGTACCAGGGACGGCAGTGGCGAACCCTGGTATGTGGTTGACAAGGATATGGAGAAAAATCGTCTGATCGTCGCACAGGGAAAAAACCACCCAACCCTGTTCAAGCCCTCACTGCAAGCCAGCGACCTGCACTGGATTTCAGCTACGCCACCTTCAATACCCTTACATTGTCATGCACGCATTCGCTATCGCCAGTCCGACCAGGCCTGTAAAATCATGGCGCTGAACAGCGACACTGCAAACATCAGCTTTGCCACGCCACAGCGTGCGATCACCCCCGGTCAGGCTATTGTATTCTATGCGGATGACCACTGCCTGGGAGGTGGTACTATCTGCGTATGAGCCACAAGAACGACAAAGACCGGGCGCTGGCATTCGCCGGTATCCTGCAGGCGTTACAGCTTGTGCAGAGCACCGCCTATGGCAAGCCCTATGACCTGGAGGCCATCCAGACCACCTTAACCAGCATCCTGCTGATTGATACAGAGACGGTCGAAGGCGTGTATGGTGGTGTCACCGGCGTAAAAAACGGTTTACGCCTGCTAAGTACGCAGCTGATGGGTGGCAAACAGAAACCTGACGCTGAACTCAGCCGTTACCTGATTGTACTGTTGCACCTGGAACGCAAACTGAGCAAGCGAGCCGATTTACTGGACAAATTAACCGAAGGCATTGAACGCGTGCAAAAACAGCTGGAGCATTTCGATATCAGCCACACTAATGTACTGGCCAGTCTGGCTGACAGCTATGCGCAAACCATCAGTACTCTGCAACCGCGCATTATGGTGAAAGGTGAGCCGACACGCTTGACCGAAACCGGTGTAGCCAATCAGATACGCGCTCTGCTGCTGGCCGCCATGCGTTCTGCTGTTTTGTGGCGACAGTGTGGTGGTACACGCCTCGGACTGCTACTGAAGCGCCGCAAACTGGCCGACACAGCCGCCGAATTATTACAGACAACCTCTTGATTGATTATTTAATATAATCTTTTATCTTATTGTTATATATTGACTTATATTTATAACAATCTGATGAACACAGGTGCAGTGAGTCGGCCGGAGAACCGATCCGGCAACCATCTGCAGGACGGCGCCGTGTGCATCAGAAATAATATAAGTCATTGATTCATGGCACACAGGCCAGACCCGGCAATGCCTCAAGATTAAACCAGCACTTTCCTGATGTATTTTTTAACTTATTTATATATTATATTGATATTTATATATTTTAATTCGTTTTAATTCGACTGAGTATGCGCACAGGAAGCTGGCCGCGATATCGCCTTCACTGAACCACTCTGCACCAGTCCGGAAGCATCGGTAGCTTGTTGCCTGTTCAACAGCGACCGTCCATAATTGCCCGCTTACTTTAATTTCCGGCCTGCAGGAGCTTTGAATGAGCAACAGTTTTGCAACCCGCGGCACGTTGAAAACCGGCGGCAAGAGTTACGAGATTTATCGTTTGCCTTCGCTCGCAAAAGATATATCGCGGCTGCCCTACTCATTGAAAGTACTGCTCGAAAATCTTCTTCGCTTTGAAGACGGCAAAACGGTCACCACGGACGATATCGAAGCCCTGATCAACTGGGACCCAAACGCACAACCGACACAGGAAATCGCTTACCGTCCCGCCCGCGTACTGATGCAGGATTTTACCGGCGTACCGGCCGTAGTTGATCTGGCCGCCATGCGCGATGCCATGAGGGCGCTTGGCGGCGATCCGAATAAAATCAATCCGCTGCAACCCGCCGAACTGGTCATCGACCACTCGATGCAGATCGATGCATTTGGCAGCAAAGAGGCGGTAGACCTGAATGCCAGGATTGAATACCAACGCAACCAGGAACGTTACAGCTTTCTAAAATGGGGGCAGAAAGCATTTTCCAACTTCAAGGTTGTTCCACCGGACACCGGTATCGTGCACCAGGTCAATCTGGAATATCTGGGCCGCGTCGTGTTCGCCCAGGAGAATGATGGCGTGTTGCAGGCGTATCCCGACACGCTGGTGGGTACCGACTCCCACACCACCATGATTAACGGCCTCGGCGTATTGGGCTGGGGCGTCGGCGGTATCGAAGCCGAAGCGGCCATGCTGGGCCAACCGGTTTCGATGCTCATTCCCCAGGTGGTCGGCTTCAAACTGACGGGTGAGTTGCCGGAAGGTGCAACCGCCACCGACCTGGTATTGCTGGTGGTGGAAATGTTACGTCAGCACGGCGTGGTCGGGAAATTCGTCGAGTTCTTCGGGCACGGACTGGACCACCTGTCGCTGGCCGACCGTGCAACCCTGGCCAACATGGCCCCCGAATACGGTGCAACCTGCGGCATTTTCCCCATCGACGACGAAACCCTGAACTACCTGCGCCTGTCGGGCCGGGACGAAGAACAGATTGCCCTGGTCGAGGCCTATGCCAAAGAACAGGGCATGTTCCGCAGCGCGGATCAGCCGGACGCCGAATACACCAGCGTTGTCGAACTCGATATATCCACCGTGGTACCGAGTCTTGCCGGCCCCAAACGGCCGCAGGACCGCGTTGCGCTGACAGACTCAAAGCATCTGTTCAACGAGGCACTGGCGGCATTGAAAACCGAGCGCAATCTCAGCAGCACACCTGTGCAGGGCTCCATCAATGGCCTGGATTTCGAGCTGGACGACGGTGCTGTCGTTATCGCCTCCATCACCTCCTGCACCAACACCTCAAATCCGTCCGTTATGCTGGGTGCCGGCCTGGTGGCAAAAAAGGCGGTCAAGAAAGGGCTCAAGGTCAAACCCTGGGTCAAGACATCGCTGGCACCCGGTTCCCAGGTGGTCACCGAATACCTGAATGAAGCCGGTCTGATGGATGATCTGGAAAATCTGGGCTTTCATGTCGTCGGTTACGGCTGTGCCACCTGTATAGGCAACTCCGGCCCGTTACCCGAAGCGGTCTCGCAAGCCATCGCCGCGGGCGATCTCTCCGTCTGCTCCGTGCTATCGGGCAATCGAAATTTTGAGGGCCGCGTACACGCCGAAGTACGTATGAATTACCTGGCCTCACCACCGCTGGTTGTCGCCTATGCGATAGCCGGCACCATGAATATCGACCTGTACAAGGAACCCGTTGGCCAGGACGCCGATGGCAACGATGTGTTTCTGAAAGACATCTGGCCCAGCCAGAAAGAAGTCAGTGACGCTGTCAAACAGAATGTCAGTCGGGAAGAATTCACCGCCGTCTACCAGGATGTGTTCAAGGGCGCGGACCGCTGGGTGAACCTCAGCTCTCCGGAAAGCCAGTTATTCGGCTGGAGCGCCGACTCGACCTATATAAAGAACCCACCCTACTTCGAAGGCATGAGCAGGCAAGCTGGAGAGGTCACAGACATCAAGGGCGCCCGCGCCCTGGCCTTGCTGGGCGACTCGGTCACCACCGACCACATCTCACCCGCCGGCGCCATCAAGACAGACAGCCCGGCCGGAAAATTCCTGTTATCCCAGGGTGTGCAGCCGGCGGATTTCAATTCACTGGGTTCACGGCGCGGCAACCATGAAGTGATGATGCGCGGCACCTTCGCCAATATACGCCTGCGCAACCTGCTGGCGCCGGGCACCGAGGGCGGTGTGACCGTTCACCAACCCAGCGGCGAACCAATGAGTATCTATGATGCCGCCATGCGTTACCGGGATGAAAAGGTGCCGCTACTGGTTTTTGCCGGCAAGGAATACGGTTCAGGGTCGTCGCGCGACTGGGCTGCCAAGGGCCCGAGGCTATTGGGTGTCCGCGCGGTCATTGCAGAAAGTTATGAACGCATACACCGTACCAACCTGGTATGCATGGGCATCTTACCCCTGCAGTATAAAGACGGCGACAATGCCGCATCACTGAGTTTAAGCGGTAAGGAAGTATTCGCCATTGAAGGTCTTGGCGATGGATCCGCCAGTGAAGTAACGGTACACGCCGTCGCGAACGATGGCAGTGAAAAAACATTCCAGCTCCGTGTACGCATTGATACGCCACAGGAAATCGAGTACTACCGTCACGGCGGCATCCTGCACTATGTGTTGCGCCAGCTGGCGGCTTAGTACTCAAACAGGTTGTTAACATACTAAAGCGTACGGAGGTTAGCTGACTTATGCTTTTGAGACCGTCGGCCGCATGGACGCGGCCGTCGAGCGTACAGGGATGTATTCACAGCGTGTCCCAACAGCATAAGTCGGCTAAGCTACGTACTCATATGAGAAGAATCTATGGATCTGACATCTCTCACCGCCGTTTCCCCCGTCGATGGCCGTTATGGCCGCAGCACCGAAAACCTGCGGCCGATTTTCAGTGAGTACGGTCTTATCAGACACCGTGTGCTTGTCGAAGTCCGCTGGTTACAGGCGCTGGCTGCACACGCTGACATCAAGGAAGTGCCTGCCCTGAGCGGGCACGCCGGCAAGCTGCTCGATGCCATTATCGACAAGTTCAGCGAAGAGGATGCTCAGCGCGTTAAGAATATCGAGCGCACAACCAACCATGACGTCAAAGCGGTAGAGTACTTCCTGAAGGAAAAAATCACGGGCAACGACGAACTTGAAGCCATCAGCGAATTCATCCATTTCGCCTGCACATCCGAGGACATCAACAACCTTGCTTATGCCCTCATGTTGCGTGAAGCCCGCGGCCAGGTGTTACTCCCACAACTCGACGAAATCATTCAATCCATTACCGCGCTTGCTCACCACACCGCGGAGATGCCGATGCTGTCCCGCACCCATGGCCAACCCGCCTCACCGACGACGCTGGGCAAAGAAATGGCGAACGTTGTCTATCGTCTGCGCCGCCAGCGCGAGCAGGTCGCGGAAGTTGGATTACTCGGCAAAATCAACGGCGCCGTCGGTAACTACAATGCCCATCTGGCCGCCTACCCGGAAATCGACTGGCCGGCATTCGCCAGAAGCTTCGTGACCGGTCTGGGGCTGGACTGGAATCCTTATACCATACAGATCGAACCTCACGACTACATCGCCGAACTGTTTGACACGCTTGCCCGCTTCAATGTCATCCTCACCGACTTTTCAAGAGACGTCTGGGCCTACATTTCACTGGGTTATTTCAAACAGAGAACAGTAGCAGGCGAAGTGGGTTCATCCACTATGCCGCACAAAGTCAATCCCATTGATTTCGAGAATGCCGAAGGAAATTTTGGTATCGCCAATGCCATCTTCGGCCATCTGGCCGCAAAGCTGCCGGTGTCTCGCTGGCAACGCGACCTCAGTGACTCGACGGTGTTACGCAACCTTGGCGTTGGCGTCGCGCACTCCGTGATTGGCTACGCCTCCGTGCTGCGCGGCGTGGGTAAACTGGAAGCCAATCCCGACCGGCTTCTGGAAGACCTGGATGCAACCTGGGAGGTGCTGGCGGAGGCCGTACAGACCGTCATGCGCCGCTACGGCATCGAGCAGCCGTACGAGAAACTGAAAGCGCTTACCCGCGGCAAAGGCATCAGCGCCGACTCGCTGAAAGAGTTTATCGATGACCTGGAAATCCCGCAACAGGCCAAACAGGAGCTGTCCGGACTGGCACCGGCGGCCTATATCGGCAACGCCATCGAACAGGCAAAATCCATCTAGCCCCTGGCGGGCATCCGGCCTCAATCTATAGCAAGTGGGGCCGATATCAACTGTACACCCATAGTTGATCGAAGTAGTCTCCTGATATGCGCAATGAAGAAAACTTCAAGCGGTTTGTTGAACTCAAGCTCGGTATCTCTGACATGGATATCGAGTTGCTCACCCAGGCAGAGACCCGGCACGCCACCGAGCTGATGGTCGGGCAAACTCAAGCCTCGCTGGATATCATCAGCCGGGATCTCGACCCCTTGCTCTACGATCAGGTATCATTTCTCGACTCATTGAGCAGGCTTTGCCTGCGTAATCGACAGGCACGTATCCGTTTCCTGGTCCAGGACCCCTCTACACCGGTCAAAAGGAACCACCGTCTGATAGAACTCGGTCGCAAACTGAGCAGTTCCATTGAATTCCGCCAGCCGCACCAGGACTACCAGTATTTCAACGAAGCCTGTCTAATCGCCGACCAGTGCGGCCTGATTCACCGCTCCCTGGCGGACCGATTTGAAGGCACAGCGAACTTCTATAGCCCGGTGGCTGCACGAAGGAAGCTGGATTTCTTCACCGAAGTCTGGGAACGTAGCGAATCACATCCGGAATTCAGAAGGTTATACCTGTAACCATGCACATTTTCATGGCGCTTTTATGCAGCATCAGTTTGCTAAGCGGCGCTGCTCTGGCCGACTCCATTCAGACCATCCAGCTCAGGCACCGGCCTGCCGACGAGATCATGCCGGTCATCAAACCCATGCTCGGCGCCGACGACTCCCTCACCGGCCAGGGCTACCAGCTTTTCATTCGCACCTCGGAGCAGAATTTCCAACAGGTCAGACGGATGGTTAGCGAACTGGACACGGCGGCGAAACTGCTGCTGGTTTCGGTATTCCAGGGCAACGACCGTGAGCTGCGCGCCCTGGGTGTCAGCGGGAACTTCCAGTACCAGGACAGTCAGGCCGACGTCAGCCTGGGCAGTACGGGAAAATCAGCGAAACGCGGCACCGATGTTCACTACAGTTCCCGTAACGCCAGCGCAGGCGCCCGGACCTACAGTACCCGTGGACGCCTCTCCGACAACCCGATTCACCAGTTACGCATCAGCGCGGGCAGCGAAGGCTATATCGAAACCGGCGAATCGATCCCCTACTTCTCCGGCAGCTACTGGCGCGGCGGGCGCCACGGCCTTGTTGAAGGTGGTGTCGATTATAAAGACGTCAATACCGGCTTTTATGTCCTGCCCAGGGTTCACGGCGAACAGGTCACGCTGGACGTCAGTCCGTACAAGCAATCACAGAGTCGGGAGCGCAGCGGCGATATCAAGACCCAGAGTGCCCGCACCCGGATCACCGGCAGGCTCGGTCAGTGGTTAGCGATAGGCGGAGTCACCGAACAGACCCGTAGCTCCAGCAGCCGTCTTGGCAGCTACGGCTCAACACAGAGCAGAGATAACGCAAGCATCTGGATCAAGGCCGATCTGGCCCAGTAAACGAAAAGGAGACAATATGTTTGGTTTTCAGGAATTCGTCATTCTCATTCTGGTGCTGGCCGTGGTGCTGGTTGCCATGGGTGTCAAATCGGTCCCGCAAGGCACCGAATTTACCGTCGAGCGATTCGGACGCTACACACGCACACTGCGCCCCGGTCTCAACCTGATCACGCCGATTATCGATCGCATCGGTTCCAAGTTGAATATGATGGAACGCGTCATGGATGTCCCCTCCCAGGAGGTCATCACCCGCGACAATGCCATGGTGACCGTCGATGGCGTGGTGTTCTTCCAGGTACTCGATGCCGCCAAAGCAGCCTATGAAGTCAATCAGCTGGAACACGCCATCCTCAATCTGACCATGACCAATATCCGTACCGTCATGGGTTCCATGGATCTGGATGAACTGCTGTCCCAGCGTGACACTATCAATGCCCAGTTGTTGACCGTGGTGGATGATGCCACTACACCCTGGGGCGTCAAAGTCACCCGTATCGAGATCAAGGACATTACCCCACCACGCGATCTGGTTGACTCCATGGCCCGGCAGATGAAAGCCGAGCGTGAAAAACGCGCCAGTATCCTCGAAGCCGAAGGCATTCGTGCCGCGGAAATTCTGCGTGCCGAAGGCGAAAAGCAGTCAGCCATTCTGGATGCGGAAGGTAAACGACAAGCCGCGTTCCTGGAGGCCGAGGCGCGTGAGCGTCTAGCCGAAGCCGAAGCCAAGGCCACGCAAATGGTGTCACAAGCCATCGCCAAGGGCGACCTGAATGCGATTAACTATTTCGTAGCCACAAAATATGTTGACGCCCTGCAAAGCATCGCCATGTCCCCCAACGAAAAGCTGGTGCTGATGCCTCTGGAAGCATCGAACGTCATCGGTGCACTGGGTGGCATTAGCGAACTGGCCAAACAAGCATTCGCCGGGCAGAAAGGTGGGGCTGCATGATGCTGGAACAGCTCGATTACTGGCACTGGTGGATACTGGCCGCCGCATTACTCATATTCGAAGTCTTCGCACCCGGTGCATTCTTTTTGTGGCTGGGCATTGCTGCCGGTGCAGTAGGCGGACTGGTCTACCTGTCCCCGACCCTGGGGTGGGAATACCAGGTGCTGATCTTTTCCGTGCTGTCGGTGGTCAGCATCGTCATCTGGCGCAAGTTCTTTCGCGCCACCCCCGGCGACACCGATCAACCGGCGCTTAACCGCCGCGGGGAACAGTACATCGGCCGTACATTCACCCTGCAGGAACCGATCATTGATGGTATCGGTAAAATCCGCGTGGACGATTCAAGCTGGAAAATCCGCGGCGAGAATTGTGCGGTTGGTACGCAGGTCGAAATTACCGGGGTGGACGGCACCATCCTTGAATACCGGTGTAAAAACCAGGCCGGCTGAACCCGCGCAGGCAGGTCGCCGACGCCAAGGGTTGATAAATCAGTCCGCAGCACCCATATCCATAGTCACAGGCCGTTGTTACTAAAGGTGAAAAATATGGTTGCCGGGATTCTGCTCATTGTTGCTGGTGTACTGCTGTTGATCTACCCGCCGCTGCTATCCATTATTGTCGCGCTGTCGCTGATCCTGACCGGTGCCATGGTGATATCCGTTGTCCGCTACAACCGCAGGAACCAGCGGTATTCCCGGATTCTGGCCAGCGAGCGATAGTTCAGAGTTTAGCGGGCCATACGGGCCCGTCTTATTGTTGCGCCAGTTTATCGGTCGGCAATATCATTTCAAAACCACGCATATTGGCGGGCACGACGATGGTATTTGCGCCGGTCTCGGCAAACTTTTGCAGTGTCAGATTCAGTTCATGCTGGAGATATTCGTTGGTCAGGGTTTCGTTGATGATTTCATTGGCATTGGCAATACCCTGGGCACGAATGGCCTCAATCTCGGCGTTCTTCCTTTCAATTTCAACCATCACCTGCTTGGCTTCCAGGCGCTTCTGATTCGCGACCGCCTCGCGAATCGAGGCTTCGATGGAGGGATCGGTTAATACCGATCTGATAACAATGCGCGTTACCTGAAAAACACCCGGATCGTTGGCCTCCAGAGTTTCCTGGAGTCGTATTTTTATTGAATCCGCGATCTGTTCCCGCTTCTTGTGCATGGTCAGCGAATCGATCTGGGCCACGGTCTCATAAGCCGCCCGCCGCGCCTCGCGAAAGAGCAGACGGTAAGCCGGAAAGTAACTGTCTGACTCCTGGTCGTACTGGTGAGCGTTGGCGTATTTGACGTACAGATCGGATATCTGATCACTTTCCGCCCGGTAGAATACGGATACATCCATATCCCGTAAGGACAGATTATCGGCCGCTTTTGGTGTCAGGTCAGTCAGGTCTATGGCGATTTCCTTGCCAACAAACTCGGTAATGGTAGTGATGCCCGGAATTCTCAAGGAAAGCCCCGGCGTGATTTCTTCCGCCTGTACTTTGCCCAGTGTTTTCTTCACACCGACATTGCCTGACTCGATGAGAACGACTGCGAAAAACAGCAATGTGACTGCCAGAATGCCAAGCAAGGCAGCCAGTCCGACACCTATACTTCCCCTGCTTCGGGAGAATTTGCTACCAGCCATGCCTGCCTCCTGAATCCGGCTGTCAATACCGTTTACATTTCCATCGAGCCTATGTTATCGGTCGCATGCGGAATTTCTGCAGTTAAAGGATTGAGCGGCCTGCCCCTCTCTGAGCGCCCGGGATGGCATACCTTGCCCGGTAAAATTTTCGCGACGGGTATTTAACGGTCGTCAGAAATTCAGATCGCACAAGATGGTTAAGGATGGCTTCATTCAGTGATAGACTACGCGCCCATCGGATTCCGATAGGTCGCAGTTTGTGTTCGTCGTGTGTTCAGGCGGCAATTGCTGCACTAAACAGCTAGTCATGGAGACAGAAAAGATGGCAGTAAGTAAAAAGATCGTCAACAAAAATATCGGTAACAATACCCCGGTTTCGACAAATTCGGAAAAACCGGCAGCGGCCGCGGCAACACCCGGTCCGGCAAAAAAGAAAACCGTCACCAAAAAGACATCGGCGCCAAAAAAGAAAAATGTTGCCAGGAAGCAAATCCCACCTGCTGCAAAGAAAAAAGCCACGAGTAAAAAAGCCGCAACCAGCAGAACGCGACCTGCATCTTCTTCCGCTAAAAAGGCGAGACCGGTTATCTCACAACAGCAGCGTCAGCAAATGATCGGCGACGCAGCTTATCTGATTTCCCTTAAACGGGCCCCCTGGCAGGGCAGTCCCGATACCGACTGGATGTCTGCAGAGACCGTCATCGACATGATTTTTGATACCGCTGACTAAGCCAGCGGTGTTCAAGACAAGGCCGTTCAGGCGTCGCAGTTTTACCCGCTGACGTTTAACTGTATACCCGTAGCGGAATGACACCTAAACAGGGCCAGGCTGTAAAGAATCCAAGAATAATGTAATGAATACCTTACATAAATTATTAATGTAAATTCGAGATAATGATTGCTTGTTATTGTATTTAAAATATATTCAACGACAAGCACATAAATTGCTTATATTAAGCCGATAATATTAAAAAAATCGAAAAATAGCTGTGGGGGTTTTATGGAGCGACGTCTTTCAACGCGTAAACCGGTCGCTGTGAGCGTTTATTTGCTGGACGCAGGGACACCTGCGTCCCGGTGCACCGCGACGGATATCAGCACTGCCGGTATTTTCCTCAAAGTGAACCCGCTCCAGGTACCGAAAAACAAACGCCTGAATCTCATGTTTGCGCTGCACCTGCATTCGTCCAATCTGGTACGTCTGCGCCGGGTATCTGCTATCGCCATCCACACCGAGCGGACCGGTGTCGGTATGAAGTTCTGCAAATAGCCTTTCTCGTTGCATTCGGCTGGTTCGAAACTTGCTGCCTTCAGAGGTGAGTGTTCATTTCCAAAAATACAGGAGTGAGGAAATCCATGGCTTGCCGAATAGATAAGCTGATTAACAGGCCGACAGAAGCCCTGGAGGACAGCGTTGACGTCCAGGAGGCTGTGGCGTTCATGGCAAGACGGGGCCTGGGATCAGTGATCGTAAAACCAGTCCGGCCGGGTCATCGGCCTGTTCACCGAGAAAGATCTTATCAAGCGCGTGGTCGGCCCCGGCAAGAACCCAAAATCAGTCACCCTCGGTGAAGTGTGCACCCGTGACCTGCTCTCGGTCAGTGACGACGTTTCCTGCGAAGCCGCAATTAAAACAATGCGCAGCAATCCGGGCTGCACGTGCGTTGCTGCGTAACGCCCCCTATGGCATGGTGTCAGGCACGCCCTGCCCATGCACCAGTTTACAGCTGATTTACGTCTGCCCATGTCATTCTGCTGCATTTCGGTGCAGTCGATCGACCTCCAGGCACACTGCCTGGCAAAAGCCGCTACCCCAAGCAGCGGGGAGACGGTGCCCTGCAGCGTCGGTGTACCGCAGAGCTCTCTAGACCTGCAATTTCCTTCTGACCAATACCACGGCGACGTAATAGCCGATCGCGGCATAGAACAGCAGTACTGCGACGTGGAACAGGGGTTGAGTCAGGTCGGCGCCGACGACCAGCGCGCGTGTCAGCATCACCGCGTGGGTCAAGGGCAGAAACTGCACAAAATCCTGCACGGCCAGCGGTAGCGTGTCGATGGGATAAAAGACACCGCACAGGATAAACATGGGGGTAATGATCAGCACCGTATAGTAGTTGAAAAAGTCATAGTTATAGGCCAGCGCGCTCATGATCATGGCCGGACCGGCAAAGCACAGACCGATCATGAACACCACTGGAATAACCCATAGGGCACTCCAGCCCTGCACGACACCCAACGCCGCCGCGACCGCCAGGATAGCCATGCCGCTGAATACACTCTTGGTTGCACACCAGAGCATTTCCCCGGCCAGGATGTCGTCGATTTCGAGCGGTGTAGCGAGTATCGCCTGATAGGTTTTTTGCGGCACCATACGGGTGAAAACCGAATACATACCCTCAAAGCTGGACGTAGTCATGGCCGAAGAGGCAATGATGCCGGAAGCCAGAAATGCGAGATACGGCATGCCCGACATCTCACCGACGAAGTGACCCAGACCGAAACCGAGACCCAACAGGTAGAGCGTGGGCTCACCGAAATTCATCAGCACAGCCGGCACGATCAGTTTACGCCAAACGAGAATGTTGCGCCGCCATACAGCCAGCGCACCGACACGGGCTCTGGGAAGACGCCAGGGATTCATCAGTCGCGCAGCTCACGGCCGGTAAGCCGGAGAAAAACATCTTCCAGGCTGGTCGGACGGTGCAGAAATGTCAGCCCGCGTGCATCCTTCAACGCCGCGATCAGCTGAGCCGGTTCCCGCGTATAGCAGTAAAGACAGGTGCCCATTGGCTCCAGCCGGCAGCCCGATGCCTCGGCCAGCTGCTGCAAAGCCTCCCCCCCGCCACTGCGTACTTCGATCACTTCCGGTTCCACATGCCTTTCTATCAGCTGCCGGGGACTGCCCTGATCGAGAATGCAACCCGCATCCATGATCAGCAGATCGTCGCACAGGCGTTCCGCTTCCTCCATGTAGTGGGTGGTCAGCAACAGCGTCTTGCCGCGCAGCTTGAGCTCCGTGAGTCGTTCCCAGATGAGATGACGGGCCTGCGGGTCGAGACCAGTGGTCGGCTCATCCAGCACCACCAGCTCGGGTTCATTGATCAATGCGCGGGCGATGGTCAGTCGCCGTTGCAGACCGCCGGAGAGCGTGTCGGTCCTGGCCCGACGGCGATCCGTCAGCGATGCAAACTTCAGTAAAGACTCAATACGGGGTGCCACCTGTCTGCGCGAGAGCCCGAAAAATGATGCGTAGACGTACAGATTTTCCTCGACCGTAAAATCCGGATCCAGGTTGTCGGCCTGGGGCACGATGCCGACACGGGCGCGTATCGCGGATGCATTTTCGCTGACCGATAAACCGAACACAGAGAGCGTCCCCCCGCTCAATGGCGTAAGACCCATGGCCATGCGCAAAGTGGTGGTTTTGCCCGCTCCATTGGGGCCGACAAAACCGAAGCACCGGCCGGGATAAATATCGAAATCCACCGCGTTGACCGCCACCCGGGATGCAAACCTCTTGGTAAGGCCACGGCTGCTGATGACCGGCTCGTCTGCAGTCAGGATTGGTTGTGCGGTCATACCCATATTCGTTACATTGTATCCGCATTTTTTGATTGTGCTGTAAAAAAGCTGATGCATTTACAAACAACGAGTAATACGCTGTCGCGGTTCCTCTACGAACCCTCTGGCTGCATGGCCACTGTAAACCGCTTTGAAAGCGAGGTAACGAATCTTGAGCAGCCGCACCGATGATGACATCAAACTGCTTTCCCGTCTTGATCAGATCGTGAAACGAATGCAGGACATCCAACGAAAGATAAAATCTGTTGGCGCCCCGCCATCGTTGCTTGAAATCGGAGAACTCAAAGAACTGGGCCAGGAATACGGCGAAATCATCGAACGCCTGCAAGGCCGCCGGGACACTGCTGCAGC